>JAUWWU010000028.1 GCA_030616695.1 Candidatus Omnitrophota bacterium
CGAGGATAAGATAAACGCGATGAGGGAGATGATAGGTGCCGACGACGTAGAAGGCAGAAAAAAGGCGCTGGCAAAATTACTCCCTATGCAGAAGAAGGATTTTGCCGGGATTTTTAGAGTCATGAAGGGCTACCCCGTTACAATCAGGACGCTTGACCCGCCCTTACATGAGTTTCTGCCTCATACCGAGAAAGGCGTAGAGGACCTTGCCTCTATAATGGGCGTAAGCAAGGAGAAGCTCCGGTCTAAGATCGAAAGCCTTAAAGAGACGAACCCTATGTTGGGCCACAGAGGCTGCAGGCTCGGCATTGTCTATCCGGAGATAACCGAGATGCAGGCGAGGGCCATTCTTGAGGCCGCATGCGAAGTAAAGAAAGAGGGCGTTGACGTAAAACCCGAAATAATGATCCCTCTCGTCGCACATATAAATGAATTAAAGTCCCAGGTCGAGCTAGTGAGAAGCGTGGCGGATGACGTTATGCTTAAGTATAACACAAAGGTCAATTATCTTGTGGGGACCATGATAGAGCTTCCGAGGGCGGCCATCACCGCCGATGAGATAGCTGAGGTCGCGGAATTCTTCTCATTCGGGACGAATGACCTGACGCAGACGACATACGGCCTCTCCAGAGACGACGCCGGAAAATTTCTGGTGCATTATTATGACCGCGGCATATTAAAGGACGACCCGTTCCAGACGATAGACCAGTCAGGCGTAGGTGAACTTATAAAGACAGGCGTTACTAAAGGCCGCAGCACCCAGCGGGGCCTCAAGGTGGGAATCTGCGGCGAGCACGGCGGCGATCCGCGTTCGGTGGAATTTTGCCACAGGATAGGGCTTAATTATGTCAGCTGTTCGCCCTACCGTGTTCCTATTGCGCGGCTCGCGGCGGCGCAGGCCGCGCTTAAAGATAAGAAAACGAGAAAGTAGACCATGGATGCCATAAGGCTTTACCTGAAAGATATAAAGAATATACCTCTTTTGACCGCAAAAGAGGAACTTGATCTGGCGAAAAATATCAAAAAGGGGGACAAGGGGGCCAGGGCGAAGATGATAAGGTCCAACCTCAGGCTCGTCATTAATATCGCCAAGCGATACAGTTATCTGGGCGTGCCGATGATGGACCTCATAGAAGAGGGGAACCTCGGATTGATGAAGGCCGTCGAGAAATATAACCCCAAGCGGGGTTACAGATTTTCGACATACGCGGCATGGTGGATAAGGCAGTATGTTACAAGGGCCGTTGCCAACCAGGGGAAGACGATACGCGTTCCCGTGTATATGGTTGAAACCGCCATACGTTTTAAAAAGGCCTCAGAGCAGCTCCAGATGGAATTCAAAAGAAGGCCGCGTCTTAGAGAAATAGCCAGGAGGATGAAGCTGTCTTTGAAGAAAGTCAGGCAGCTCAATAAGATGATAGCTAAAATATCATCACTGAATGCGCCGATAGGAGGAGAGGGCACCGCAGAGTTTATGGACCTGATAGAAGACGAAAGCGTACCGACAGCCGCCGACGGGATCCTCGATTTCATGAAAAAAGAGCACGTCGTAGAATTGCTTAAGAAGATGTCGCCCCGCGAGCGGAAAATACTGACGTTGCGTTTCGGCCTGAAGGACGGAGTGACGCATACACTGGGAGCTACGGCAAAGAAATTCGGCATAACCAGAGAAAGGGTGCGCCAGATAGAAAACGCCGCCATGAAAAAACTCAGGGCGCACATAAAACAGCAGGAGTTGATCGGAGTAAGGGTAAGCAGGGGGTAGGGGGTGAACGGCACGGAAGATTTAAAAAAGGCGATAAGGGATATTCCGGAGTTTCCGAAAAAGGGCATAATTTTTAAAGATATAACCCCTATCCTTCAAGACCCCGGACTCTTTAAAAAAACAGTTGACCTGCTTTGCGGGCACTTTAAAGATAAAAATATCGGCGTAGTTGCCAGCGTCGAATCGAGAGGTTTTATTTTCGGCACGGCGATAGCTTATAGATTAGGCGCGGGTTTTGTCCCGGTGCGCAAAAAAGGCAAACTCCCGTATAAGACATATTCGGCGACCTATGCGCTTGAGTACGGAGAAGATGCACTGGAGATACACCGGGATGCCATAAAAAAAGGCGACCGCGTATTGATCATAGATGACCTCCTTGCCACCGGCGGGACTCTGAGCGCCGTGATAGACCTGGTGAAAAAAACGGGCGGAGAAGTAGCCGGCATCGGATTTTTGATAGAGCTGACATTTTTAAATGGCAGAGAGAAAAACAAAGATCACGAAATATTTTCTTTGGTAAAATTTTAATGCGCCTGTAGCTCATTAGGATAGAGCGGAAGTTTCCTAAACTTCGTCAGCGGGGGGTTCGAATCCCTCCAGGCGCACCACTAAAACGTTCGGGCTACGGGGCTGAAAAGTAAGGAGTGAGCTTTTCACCCCTCCGCCCTGCGGCAATATAAAAAGCGCAGCAGGACTCGCGTCCGAACGTTTTTAAGGAGACAACTTTTAGAAAAAGTTTTCTCCTTAATGTTCCTCTTTCAGAAGAGCATGTGCGCTCAGCTGGATTCGAAGGGCGAAATACGGTATAGAGACGACGGAATACGGAATAATGATAGACCTGCATACACATACATTATTGAGTGACGGTGAGCTTTTGCCGAGCGAACTTGCCAGAAGGGCAGAGGTCATAGGATATGAAGCCATCGGTATAACAGACCATTGCGACTGGTCAAATATAGGTTTTGTTGTGCCTAACATCGTAAAGGTCGCGGAGAAGCTTAATAAATATTGGAAAATAAAGGTTATTCCCGGCGTTGAATTGACGCATGTGCCCTTAGAGGAAATAGAGCCTCTTGTCAAATTTGCGAGGGAAGGCGGCGCTAAAATCGTTGTTATGCACGGAGAGACGTTAAGCGAGCCTGTTATTAAAGGAACAAACAGGCGCGCCATAGAATGCGGGGTAGACATACTCGCGCACCCCGGAAATATAACGGAAAAAGACGCCGCATTGGCCCGCGAAAGAGGAGTTTTTCTTGAAATCACGACGAGAAAGAACCATTTTGCGGCTAACAGGCATGTAGCTGCCATAGCCCGCCTGGCAGGCGCTAAATTGGTATTAAATACCGATACCCACGCGCCGACAGACCTTCTTACCAGGGAGGCGGCGCGCAAAGTCCTCTCCGGGGCGGGGTTATCCCGCGCAGAGAGAGAGGAAGTTTTTAAAAACTCCAAAGAGTTTGCCGATTTACGCTGATTGAAAATCTATCAGGTAATATACCCCAAACCTTGACAAAAGTTGGTTTTGTGGTATACTTTTAACAAAGTTGTCTGTATATATAACGCCTATACCACGATAGGTGGCTTTAATCTATGACGAAAAAGGAGGTGAAAACCTGAAGTCCAAGTTACCTATATCACGTGATATAGATATAGATGAATACATCCGGGCTGTTCTCGAACAGCCCGGGTTTTAAGTATAAAATCGTAAAGTAACTTTTTAGTATTAAATATTACCAAGGAGGTAAGGAATGAGGTTATTAAAAGGGCTATGTATTTTAGCTCTAGCAATAGCTTTTACCATACCTGTATACGCTGAAACACAAAGCATCAAGCTGAGCGGCGATCTGGCAATAAGATATATCGGCCGCGATGATTACGACTTCAATAGTTATGATACTGATGTTGCCGATACAGACGGCAGCTATTTCATGACAAACGCAGAAGTCCAGTTAGATGCGGATTTAACAGACAATGTGGCAGTGACTATCAGGTTGGTAAATCAACACGATTGGAACGTCAGCCATATCGGCACTGACGGTGCTGATACAGATCTAAACTTTGACAATGCACTTGACACCTACGGAGAGTTCGACGTATTGGTTGACCTGGCATACGTGACTTTAAAGGAGTTCTTTTTCACTCCTTTGACAGTCAGAATCGGTAAACAGGACCTATGGTTCGGTAAAGGTTTCATCGTAGGTGCAAACTATGAAGACCCGAACGGCCAGATTTCAGCCGATGAATATACAAGCTTCACATCGTTCAAGGCCATAAGGGGAACATGGGATTTTGAACCATGGACTTTGGATGCTGTTTTTGCGATGATCGAAGAAAACGAGGTTCAGGCAGATGATGACGAACAGCTTTACGGTTTAAACCTCGGTTGCGTTCTTGATTATTACAATGCCGAAACAGAAGTCTATTACTGGTATGTGAAGGATGATGAACTGCCAGTACTACACCTCGGCGGCAACGATGATGATAATAGCATTCATTGCATAGGTGCGCGAGGCAGTTTTGACCCGCACGAAGACATTACGATCTGGGGAGAAGCTGCGGTTCAGGTAGGAACATATTTCGACATCGCCAACATGGCGCGGGCCGAGGAGAGAGACCGCGAAGCATATGCATTTGACCTCGGCGGCGAATTAAGGCTTTGGGAAGAGCAGTATGCCTGGAGGCCTGTATTAGGCGCTGAATATATATTCTATTCCGGCCAGAATGCAATTAATGAGAGTTCTGGACACGATTTCCATGGCTGGAACAGGATGTATCGCGGTAAGGTAGACAGTGCGATTCATGAATGGTACAATGTTTTCTATACCACAGGAATGCCCACCGCAAATGATAACGGTGGCACAAACCTGCATCAGTTTATCCTTATGGGCTCCATTCAGCCAATGGATAATCTGAATGTAGACGCAAGGTATATAAACTTTCACCTTCATGAAAATGCTAGCACGGTGACGGACAATAAGAATGTCGGTAATGAAGTAGACATAGAGCTGACATACGAATATACCGAGGACGTTACCTTCGGTTTATTGTCTGCATGGTTCTGGTCGGGTGATTATTATACCGACCCGGAACATGCTGCCCAAAACCCGCTTGCAGGAGCACAGGAGACTGTCCAGAAAGGCAAAGACGTAGCAAACGAAATCGTTGCTACCTGCAAAGTCAGCTTCTAAGTTAGTTTAGAAACTGGTAAAAAAACCCAGCACTTGTTTGAGTGCTGGGTTTTTTATTGGGGACAGACACCTAATTTTAGGTGTCTGTCCCCAATTCTGTAAATTAGGTGTCTGTCCCCATTTTTTATTATTGACAACATTGCTATAATTATGTATACTTTATTCGGCAAAAGTTAGACGAAAAATTGGAGGTGGTAGATGGCAGAGGATAAGGAGATACAGGAAGGTAAGATATTTGCGCTAATAGGTTACCTTTGGATCCTGTGTTTTGTCCCGTTGTTGCTTAAGAAAGAAAATAAGTTCGCGTTATTTCACGGGAAACAGGCATTGGTTTTATTTTTAGGAGAGATTGCTTGCAGCATTATAATAATGATACCTATTCTCGGCTTTATCGGGCTTCTCTTCCTCTTTATTTTTGCAGTGATGTCGCTTCTGGGTATCATCCATGCCCTTATGGGTAATTACTGGAGAATACCGGTCATTGCCGACGTCGCCGACAAATTTAATATCTAAACTTCCGAGTAAAAACAGGGGCACACTCTACAAATAAAAAGGTGTGTTCCTCTTTTTTACAGGGTATGAAAATGAAGCAGGGTATACCGAACATCGGGCAGATGCTTGAGCGATGCACTCTGTGTCCGAGAGAGTGCGCGGTAAACAGGAATAAGGGGGCTGAGGGTTTTTGCAGGGCGGGCAGTAAAATAGAGGTCTCGGCCGCCCATTTACATTTTGGCGAAGAGCCGCCCATATCCGGCACTAACGGTTCCGGCACGATCTTTTTTAACCATTGCAATATGCGCTGCGTCTATTGCCAGAACTATCAATTCAGCCAGTTAGAGGACGGAAAGGAGTTCGGCTCCGACAGACTTGCGGACACGATGCTTTCTCTGCAGAAACAAAACGCCCATAACATTAATCTGGTAACGCCTACGCATTATGCGGCGCATATTATAAACGCTATCCTTCCGGCGAGGAGAAACGGATTGGATACCCCTATCGTATACAATACAAGCGGCTATGAGAAGGTAGAAACGCTCAAATTATTAGATGGCCTGGTAGATATTTATCTTGTAGATATGCGCTACGGCGAAAATCGCGCTGCGGCCGAATATTCGTCCGCGCCCGATTACGTTGAGATAAATAGAGCAGCCGTAAAAGAGATGCACAGGCAGACGGGCGGTTTAAAGCTGACAAAGGCCGGAGTAGCTGAAAGAGGCGTTATAATAAGGCACCTTGTGCTTCCCGGCGGCCTGAGTGGCACGGAAAGCATATTTAAATTCATAGCGGAGGAACTCGGAAAGGATACGTATATTTCCTTTATGAGCCAATATTATCCTGCCTACAAAGCGAGAGATTACAGCGCAATATCGCGCAGGATCAATAAAAAGGAATATGACCGGGCGCTGTCGTTGCTTTATAAATATGACTTAAAAAACGGCTGGGTGCAGCAATATATGGGCGGCGCCGTAGATTCAGATTTCGCCGGCACAAATATCGAACCTGATGTTTAGGCCCCTGACTTCAGGATTTGCTATTGACTTAATATAGGATTAATTGTATATTAGCTATATATTTGGGAGGTAATTATATGGGTATGTATTGTAAAAGATTGATTTTGGCGCTTTTTGCGGCGGCCTTAATGCTCCAGCTCTCCGGCTGCGGAGAGACTTTTCAGGGCGTAGGTAAAGATACGCGAAGAGTGGGCCAGGGCATAAAGACGATATTTGTAAGGGATGGCGAATAATTTTAGTCGAGGTGGAGTTTGTCAATACACCCTACGGCCGTTGTAAATCCCGGTGCTGAAATAGCCGGTGATGTTGAAGTGGGCCCGTATGCCGTAATCGAAGACAATGTCAAGATAGGGCCGCGGGTCAAGATATGGGCCAATGCCTATATATGCAGCTTTACAGAAATCGGGGAGGATTCCGAGATCCATATGGGGGCGGTTATCGGGCACTTTCCCCAGGACCTTTCCTTCAGGAAAAAAAGAAGCCGTCTTATCATAGGCAAGCGCAATATAATCCGTGAGTATGCTACGATTCACAGGGGCACGCAGCCGGATTCCGCCACAATCATAGGTGATGACAATTTCATCATGGGCTTTGTGCATATCGGCCACAATTGCCGGCTCGGAAATAATATCGTAATCGCAAATACCACTATCCTGGGCGGATATGTAGAGGTTGAGGATAAAGCCTTTATATCCGGGTATGTCGCCGTGCATCAGTTTGTAAGAATAGGCGCCATATCGATGGTAGCCGGACAATGCCGCGTCACCAGGGATGTCCCCCCTTATATGCTCGCAAAGGGAGAATCAAGGATATACGGTTTGAATGTGATAGGCCTGAAGAGGGCCGGCTTTTCACAGGAGGAGCGGAATAAAATAAAAAGGGCCCATAAGATTATTTATAAATCAGGTTACAGACTATCGCAGGCGATAGAGGAACTTGAAAAGGCCGATCTCGGCAGGGAAGTCAGGCATTTAACGGATTTTTTGAAGAAGCATTCAAAAAGAGGCCTTTCCGCCCATATCTAATAAAAGGAACGGAGATGAGCGACGGTATTATCCGGGAAGATTTCTCGATAAACCCGAGGAGGTCGCCGATATCCTAAGAAAATTTTATAAGAAAAAGAAAACCCACAGGTGCAAATGAGAACGGAGGAAAAAGATGGTAAAGAGAAAAAATGTCACGCAGGAAGATTTAAAGAAGTTTTTCGAAAAGACAAAAAAGAAGCTGGATAAGCTCGGAAAAGAGACAAGGGTCTGGATGAAGAAGGGCGAAGCCGAACTATCGAAGCTTTCCAAGATGGGAAAGCTTGAGCTCGACATAGTTAATCTGAATATTAAAAGGGAAAGGCTGCTTAAAGATATCGGAAAAAGGGTAGTCGAGCACGGCCTTAGCGAAGAGATCGGCGATCCGGCCATAAAAGATATGTGCGGCAAGGCAAAGACCATGACGGCGGACTCCAAGAAAAAAAAGAAAGAAATATCCATGGTCGGAAAAAGGTTTTTAAAAGGCAAACCGGCCGGCATTAAAAGCAAGCAATAAGCCTTTCGTAATCAGACATGCTTAAGAAGCTGTTTATTTTTATATTAATAGTTGCCTTAGTCGTTTCGGCCGCCCTTGCCGCTGCGTCCCGTTTTTTAAAACCTTTTCTAAAAGAAAAGTTTTTGGCTGCGGCAGAAGCCGGCCTTGGAAGAGAAATAGGATTATCAGGCTTTGACGTAAGCCTTTTAAAGGGTATTGTCCTTTTAAAAGGTTTTGAAGTAAATAACCCCGCCCCGATAAGATATTACAGCTCTGCCGCCGCAGGCGAAATAACCCTGGATATTGATTTACCGGCCACTATTTTTCTGAGGAAGCCGGTATTCGAAGAGATATCCGTAAAGGACCTCGCATTACGCCTGAAAAATATAAAAAGGCCCCTCCCGCCTGCCGAAACAACACCGCTTTCACGCGAGGCTTCCGGAACAAAGGCGCTCCTTATACCGCAAGGCCTGCCGAAGGATGTATATATAAAAAGATTGTCGCTGGAGAATTCCGAATTTATTTTTGAGGACCACCTTAACGCCCCGTCGCCCATTACCATGGGATTTGTAGATGTTAACGGGGAATTGGGCGACATTACCTTGCCATTAAGCGATAAAGGCCTTTTTAAGGGAACCGTTTCTTTGGCAGGCCGGCTTAACTCCGCGCATGAAGGAGAGTTTAAAATAGACGGCTCTTTTGCAAAGTCCGGAGATGAGCTTGATTTTGATTTAGACATCGATCTGGACGGCATCAGCCTAACGAGATTCTCGCCTTATTACGAACAGACCCCTTTTGTAATATTAAAGGAAGCGAAGGTGGATCTGCGCTCGGAGGCATCCTGCGAAAAGAACCATTTAAACGCGGTTCAGAATGCACGTATTTACGATATCAAGCTGAACGAGATGAAGCCTACCGACCAGGACAGGCTTTTCGGGCTTCCGGCCAAGACCGTAATAGAATTTTTTAAA
>JAUWWU010000054.1 GCA_030616695.1 Candidatus Omnitrophota bacterium
GGTTGATACAGGTGCAAAAAAGGCTCCGCGAAGATGCATCTGCCAGCGATCTGATGCTTCCCGTATCTTTAGGTTTTACGGAGCACGAAACAGAGTTATACGAATCTCACGATATCCCGCGTTTAATAAGGCGGCTTAAGGTCCTTGAGGAACTTGTATATGCCGCGGCGCTTAGCAAGATCGAATCGCTGGACGACATACGGTTCGCCGACACCGAAGATAAAGACATCTATTTTGATGTTCCGGTTTCCCTTACAATGGTCTGCACAGGCTCAAAACTTATGGATCTTCTTTATAAATTACGGACATCTCCTTTCATCTTTATCGTCGAAGAACTGGGCATTAAAAGAGCGGAAGGGCCGGGCGGCGAAGAAGAGACGGCTGAGGCAAAGCTTAAAGTGAACATGTCTATAAAAGCGATCGCGTTTAATTGAGGACAGGCATGAAGATTCCGGATTTCTTAAATTTCGCAAAGAAGCTGATAGGCTATATACCCAGGCGCGATATCGAGAAATTCGTATTTAAGGTATTATTTGTTTTGTGGCTCCTTTTTGTTACCGCGGTGATCGTATTAAGCGGCACCCTCGACGGCAGGCGCGGCGACATCGATAGGATAATGGGGACCGGCTCAGGCACGCGCCCCTCGAGCGACCTCAAATCGGAACTAGAGAGATATGAGGCCCTTCTCAACCTGGCAAAATATCCGGAAGACGTGCGGGGATATGCGCAATGCCTCAGGCGCGACCCCTTTTCCGAATATAAAGAGACCGTAATAATACCCGGTGCCGAATATGACTTTGTCCTTAAAAGCGTTATCCAGCTGCCTTTGCCGATGGTGTACAAGGGGTATATAGAATTGCCGGATAAAATAATAGGGCAGATCAATTGGCTGGACTCTACCAGGTTCGTGGAGGTTGGTTCTCGCTTAAACGGCTACCTCATCAAGGCCATATCAAAAAATGAAATCGAAGCAATAGATCAAAAAGGCAAAGAAATAAGATTTAACTTGGGTAAGCCAGTCTTTGGCGACGATTTGCAGGCCGTTTTATATGATAATATCTCCGGGAAGACTTTCACTGTCGCGCCCGCAAGCGATATAGCCGATTATAAAGTAATTGACATTGCGCCTAATTATGTTATATTAGTTTCAAATGGGGAAGAAATAAGATTAGAGAAATAAAACGGAGATATACTATGAAAAATAGGTGGTGTTTCGCAATACTTATAATTTGCGTAGTCTGCTGCTCCACAGCATACTCAGCCAATGACGCCGAGAAGGCCGAAGAGTTGATGGTAATCGAGAAGAAAATCGAGGAAGAAAAGGAAAAGGCTCTTATATCGCATTTTTACACCGAAGGGAAACGCCTGCTCAAAGAAGGGGATTATGACGCCGCCGTAGAGCAGTTTTCGCGCATACTTGAGATTGATTTCGGGCATAGAGGCGCGAAGCGCGGCATAAAGGAGGTAAGGCGGAAGTGGGACAAGGTAAAGAAAATAGGGTCCCCCGATCTGATGGCGAAACGTTTGTTAAAGAGCGGCCGCGTCAAGTACGGCAGGAAGGACTATGACGGGGCAATAGAGGATTTTCAAGACGCGCTTGTCCTTGATTGCAGGAATGAAGATATCATAGAATGGCTTAAAAGGGCCCGTCGGGGCAAGAGCCTCAAAGATGTTGAGCTCGAAAAGAAGGACCTCGCGAGGGCCAGCGAGATAGCTACACAGAGAAAAGAGATCCGGGAAAAAGTGGCCATGCTTGAAGTGGAAACGGCCTATCTGCCGCCGGAGAAGCCGGAGAGGCGGCCCGCAGAAATAGAAGAGCTGATCTCTCCGGAAGAGGAAAGGGAGGAAAGGGCGAGACGGGAACTTTTAAAGAAACTGCAGGAAAAAACAGTCCCTGCGGTAAGCCTGACCGACGCCGACATAAGAGACGTCATAAGGCAGCTTATGGAGATCACCAATGTTACGATCGTGATCGACGAAGGGGCCCTTGCCGAAACCGCCGGCGCAGAGCCTTTAAGGCTGACGTTCAGCACGGTAAATCCCCTGCCGCTGCTCGAGCTCCTTGACATCGCGCTAAGGGCAACGGAACTCGGCTATCGGGTGGAGCCCAATTATATCTGGGTATCGACTCCGGAAAAGCTGGAAAAAGAAGATTTGGTGACAAAGACTTATAGATTAAAATACGGTGTCAGGCGCATAAGAAAGGTCAAACTTAGAGAATTCGAAACAGTAACAGGCGGAGCGGATTAACATATGCGGCTAGCGCGCTTAAGTTCTTATAGCATATTAATCCTGTTGTGGGCAATATTTAATTCTCTGCCTTTGTCCGCGCAGGAGGATATTGACTACAGCCTGTCTATTGAAGAATATTTAAACAATGCCCTTCCGCCTGAGGAGTGGCGGATAATAAACTATAACGAAATCACGGGCATATTGACCGTTACGGATACGCCGTCAAACCAGCGTCTTATACGGAAACTGGTCAGGCAGTTTGACGTAGGCCCGAAACAGGTGATGATAGAGGCAAAATTTGTCGAGATCGAATTCGAAGGCCTGGACGAGCTCGGCATAGAGTGGTATTGGTATCATCACGGCTTGGTTGGCGACAGCTCGACGTCGACTATACAAAATATAGAGGTAGGCACGACTCCCTCCTATCAAGGCGTGCAATGGGACGACTCCACTGCAAGCACATTTCCCAAGACAAGTTTCGGCATGGGCCTGGTTATGGCCCAGGACGAATCGGGAAAGTTCTTAACAGCGTATCTTCGCGCCCTTGCCTCAGAGGGCAGAGCAAACCTTTTGTCTTCACCGAAAATCACCACCCTTTCAGGCCAGATGGCAAACATACAAGTCACTCAGACAATCCCCTATGTAAGCGATGTCGCATTCGAGAATACCGGCACGGCGGAACACCCTATATGGCAGTTCGAGTACACGATAGAAGAGAGAAATACCGGGATAGCGCTTGAAGTGACCCCTTATGTCAGCGGAAATAACGATATTATAACCCTTGAGATACACCCCGAGATAAGCAATCTCGTAACGAGGAGGCCTATATTCGTAGGTGATGCCGATAACCCCCTTACGAGCGAAGCAGACGTTCCGGCGCTTTTGGGGTGGCCCGTTATAGACATGCGAACGGCTCAGACAAGCGTCATGATAGCAAGCGGCGAAACGGTAGTCATGGGCGGTTTTGTTAAAGACGATGAAACGCTTACGAAAAAAAAGGTTCCGTTTTTAGGCGATATCCCTCTCCTGGGCAATCTCTTTAGATACGAGTATAAAACGAGGACGAAAAAGAACCTCGTGATATTTTTGACGGCAACCCTTATTACTGCCGAAGGCGAAGTCGCCTCAAGGTGAAAATGAAATATATAAAAATAACCGCCATATTCCTTATCTTGCAAATAGCGATAGGGTTGTGCCTTTGTGCGCAAGAAGACGGCGTCACAAAATATACCGTAAAAGAATACCTGGAAGCCAACCTGCCGCCGCAGGAAGGCAGGAGAATTGCCCTGGATGAGATAACAGGCCTTCTTACTATAACTGATACGCCGAAAAACCAGAAACTGGCGCTTGAGCTGATACGTGAGTGGGATATCGGACCTAAGCAGATATCGATAGAGGCCAAGTTTATAGAGATAACTTTTACCGACCTTGACGAGATGGGGCTTGACTGGCGGCTGATTTCAGACGAATGGCCGCTATTGGACATTGAGACAGGCATGATGGGCACGACATCGGTCGCTACCTTTAAGCAGGCGGCCAATGCAGCAGGGATGGGGCTTTTTATCGGCAAGGCGACTATGCACGGGGTACAGCTCCTTTCGTACCTGAAGGCTCTAAGACAGAGCGGTAAAGTCAATCTGCTTCACGCCCCCAGGATTACTACATTATCGGGCCAGATGGCCAACATCCAGGTCTTAAGAAGCTTTCCTTATGCCAGTTCCGTCGAAAGGACAGAAGTCGATTTGAGCGGGACCGCGGGCGAGGATACCGGCACCAGCACCTCAGAGATCTTTCCCGTAGAAACATACGAGATCAACGAAGAGGTCGTGGGGATATCGCTTGAGGTCACTCCCCGCGTTATAGAAGGAAGCGATATCATAACGCTGGATATACATCCGGAAGTGACCAAGCTAAGCCGGCAAATCGACATAAGCAGCCTGACAGCACTCCTTTCTACAACCTCTCTTTTTCCGTCCAATCTCGGCTGGCCAGTAATAGATACGCGGTCCACCCAGACATCCCTCATGGTCCGCAGCGGGGACACCATAATCATGGGCGGCCTTATTCAGGACCAGGACGAAAATACGGTAGAGAGGAAGATCCCGTTTCTGGGCGATATACCGCTCTTAGGCCCGTTGTTCAGGTATAAATACGAAAAGAGGGAAAAGAAGAACCTGGTGATACTTCTAACCGCCAACATCATCAGTGCGCAAGGGAAGGAGATCCGTTGATGACGACAAGGCCGTTTATTGTGGTTGTTTTACTTATAGCCGCTATCTCGCTCTCGGCCCTGCCCGATACCCATGCAAAGAGCAAAAAAAGCCGCACCATATTATCCACGGTCGACATAGACGAGGAATACGAGATACTCGGCCTCGTTTCTTATAGAAGCAGCCAATTGAGCCCTGAAAAAATGCATACCGAACTCCGTAAGCAGGCAGAAAAATTGGGTGCCGACTATGTAGTTGGTATCCGGTATTACAATAATGCCGGCTACCTGTATGCCACCGGCACCGCCGTCAGGCTCGTTAAAGAATAAGCCAAAAAGAAGCCCAAGAATATCTTGACAAAGGCGGCGCACTCGGCTATAATGTTACCCGTACCGATGGAGCAGCAATTCAAAGATCCGCAAAAAAACCCTCCAAGGTCTACAGTTTCTTGAGAGATAATCATGAAATTATTTTTAATTGACGGGAATTCCTTTTGCTATAGGGCATTTTACGCGATCAAGGGTCTTAGGTCATCCCGCGGCGAGCCTACTAACGCCGTCTATGGATTTGTCTCGATGCTCAGAAAGATCATAAAGGACGAAAAGCCCCACTATCTCGGCGTGACGTTTGACCTTAAGGCGCCGACTTTCCGGCACAAGAAATACGGAGATTACAAGATCCATCGAAAGCCAATGCCTGAGGAGCTGGTCAGTCAGATGCCTGTGATAAAGGAGGTCCTCAGGGCTTACAATATACCAATCTTTGAGATGGAGGGATATGAGGCCGATGACATCCTGGCGACAATAGGAAAAAAATTAGCGGCCAAGTCCCTGGATGTGTATATAGTAACGGGAGATAAGGACGCCCTTCAGCTCGTCGGCCCGCATCTAAAGGTCTACTCCACTCATAAAGAGGGCCTTATATACGACGAGGGCATGGTAAAGAAAAGATACGGGGTAGGGCCAGAAAGGATCACGGACCTTATTGCACTTATGGGAGATTCTTCGGACAATATTACCGGCGTCCCGGGTTTCGGAGAAAAGACGGCCGCATCGCTAATGAAGAACTTTAAGAATATCGAAGAAATATTGACCGAACCTGCCAAAATCAAAGAAGAGGCAAAGAGGAAACTTTTCATCCAGCACGCCGATAAGGCCAGGCTCAGCAAAGAGTTGGCGACATTGGACCACAATGTGCCGATAGAAATAAAGCTCGACAAGTTTAAAATAAGGGAGCCGGATACCGAAAAGCTCCTTGAGATCTTTAAGCGCCTCGAATTTAAAAACCTGGTCAAGGAATACACGCCGGAGCGGGCGCTGGAATCTAAATACTATCTGGTAAAAAAGAAGGCTGAATTTGAAAAGTTGTCGAAGCGATTAAAAAAAAGTGATCTATTCGCCCTGGATTTCGAGACAACCGGCCCAGACCCCATGACCGCCGCGCCTATCGGCATTTCCTTTTGCGTTGACGAGGGGAAGGCCTATTACGCGGCTTTTAAAAAAGAAGCTGCGGGCACAATTTTGCCGGCGGATGACGAGGGGCTTGACAGAGATTGGGTCTTCGGTAAATTAAAAAGTATACTCGAAGACCGCCGTGTCAAAAAAGTAGGCCAGAATATAAAGTACGAATATATCATCCTGCGCAATCACGGCATAGAACTTAAAGGCATATATTTTGATACGATGATAGCATCCTACCTCCTGAACCCTTCCAAGCCGAACCATAACCTTGAAGACATAGCCATGGAATATCTGGACTACAAGATGGTTCCGCTAAGCCAACTGATAGGCACCGGCAAAACAGAGATCAGTCTCCGGGAAGTCGATGTTAAAAGGGTGTGCGATTACTCTTGCGAAGACGCGGACGTTACGTTCAGGCTGATGAAAATCCTGGAGAGGAAGTTGAAAGGCAAAGACCTTTATGAATTATTCATAGAGGTAGAGATGCCGCTGGTAACGGTCCTTGCGGAGATGGAAATAGAGGGCGTGGCGTTAGATACAAAATTCCTTAAGGAGATGTCGGAGGAGATGGGACGCCGGATCGATGCCATCACCCTGGAAATATACGAGATGGCCGGCTCCGAATTCAACATAAATTCCCAC
>JAUWWU010000130.1 GCA_030616695.1 Candidatus Omnitrophota bacterium
AATACTTGACAAGCCCTACTTTAGACGATATAATACGATATTATGCGATTTACTCCAAAATTGGGCATTTTCTCCCTATTCTCCTATAATGTAATAATCATCATTAAAATGTATTAAAATGCGTAGAAATGCATAGAAAAAAACTATTATTGACCAAAGAAGCCGCGAATGTCTTGAGGATAAGCGAGGAATACCTCCGTTCCCTTATAAGAAAGAAAGAGATATCCGCTTATAAAGAGGGAAGGCGCGGCGGATACAGGATTTCCATTGCGGAAATCGATGGATATATTGCGAAAAAATACAAAAAAGAGGTCCAGAAGGTCAATGACTAAAAACCTGATTTTATTTTTCATTCTTCTGACCGGGATTTTATTCGGGCCGCGTAATGCATATTCCTTTGATTACCATAATCTTAATGTAAAAATCAATAGCCGGGTCCGAGAGATGTATGATGACAATATTACCTATGTAAAGGAAAATCGAAAGAAGGACTTTATTACCAACCTCTCCGTGGAACTGGGCATCGAATACGAAGGTAAAACAAGCGGTTTCAGTATCGACGCCGGTGTAACCCAGCAGATATTTGCCGGCCACCCCAATTATAACAACACCGCCGAGACTGCCAGTCTTAATTTCAAGCAGGAACTGTCAAAATATGACCGCATAAGCGTAAGCGATGATCTTTCGCATACTTACGAAGCACGTAGCTTCGAAGAGGCCTTTGTAAGGACCGGCGGAAGATACAGCTATTTCAACAATAACTTCAGAATCAACTACGAAAAAGACCTCCTCAAGCAGCTCGGCGTTAGCGCCTGGTACGCTAATTCAATAAATATAATTTCACGAAAGGGTTCAAACGACTCCTACCTTAACGCCGCAGGCGCCGAAGCGCGTTATTTCCTGAGTTCCACCGCCATACCCAGGCTCTCTTATGACTTTACCCGCAGGGCCTTTACCAATGGCGGCAACGCCTCCAAGCACACAGTTGCGGCCGGGGCGAGGTATTATATCACCAGGAAGCTTTATTTTGACGGAAAAGCCGGCATAGATATTATGAATTCATATGACGATAAAGATTATGCGCGACCTGTTATCGTCGCATCCCTTATGAATGATATAGACAGGACAAGCCGCGCCGGCATTACTTTCATGAAAAAATACGAGATGAACCCTTATGTGGAAGACCTTTTTGACCAGTGGCAGATTTTGTGTGTTTTCGGCCGGCAGCCCTTTAAACGGCTCGGATACGCGATCTCAGGGTTTTTCGGCAGGGGCGAATACGTGGCATACGATATAAAAGACAAGTTCTGGGGCGTAAACAGCGGCCTGACCTACGATTTCACAAAGAATATAAAAGGACGCGTGGATTACAGCTATTCGAATAGGGCTTCAGACGAAGGTGTTATGAAATATTCAAAGAACAGGGTACTGGTGGGACTCGCGGTGGAGTTTTAACATGTTAAAGGAACATACCTCTATATTAAGGAACCTGTTGATTTACATCAACCTATGCATGGTTGCCCTGTCTTTTTTCCTGGGTTACGCTTTCTGGGGCAAGTTCCAGCATCTTCATCCGCTCAAGGACTATGTTGGACATCTGCCGGTTCTCCTTATTATATGGGGGGCGCTGCTTTACTTTTTCGGCATGTATGAGTCCTTCCGTGTCAAGAAGATACGGGATATTTTATTTACCATATTCAAGACGTCTGTTTTCGGATTTATTATTTTTGCCAGCTACCTTTATCTTTTCAAACTGACGTATATAAGCAGAGTTCTTATAATCGTCGTATTTATTTTTTCGGCACTTTTGATAAGCGCCGAAAAAATCGTGCTGGTACTGTTTTTCAGGCTCACGCGCAAAAGGGGCTATAATTTCAGGAATATCCTGATTATCGGCACAGGCAGAAGGGCGCAGCGTTTTATCGATTTGGTCCGCAAGCACGCCGAGTGGGGGCTTAAAATTATCGGGCTTGTTGACGAGGATATTACCAAAACCGGAAAAACAATCAGCGGCTGTAAGGTGCTCGGGGCGTTTAAAGACCTGCCGGGTATAATACATAATAATGTTGTCGATGAGGTCGTGTTTGTGGTGCCGCGCTCGTGGCTTAACAGAATAGAGGGAATAATGACTTTCTGTGAGACCGAAGGCCTGAAGGTCAGCATTGCGGTGGATTACTTCAATCTCAAGTTCGCCAGGGCAAAGCAGGCCAATCTGGGCAATTTCCCGATGCTCAGCTTTGAAAGCACCCCTGACAACCTATGGCAGCTTTTTGCGAAACGCCTTTTTGATATTGTGGCTTCCTGCCTAGGTCTCATTTTGCTTGCCCCTTTGTTTATAGCCATCTCCCTCATTATTAAGAGGACTTCGGAAGGGCCTATATTTTTCAGACAGGAAAGGTGCAGCGTAAACGGCAGGAGGTTCACGCTTTTTAAATTCAGGACTATGATTGAAGACGCTGAAGAGAAGCTGGCCGGGCTCATGAAGTTCAACGACATGAACGGGCCCGTCTTCAAGATAGAAAACGACCCGCGCGTTACAAAGATAGGAAAGGTCTTGAGAAAATTCAGCCTGGACGAGCTGCCGCAACTGTGGAATGTATTTATGGGCGATATGAGCCTCGTCGGCCCGAGGCCGCCTATTCCGAAGGAAGTTACCAGATATGATAACTGGCAGAGGAGGCGCCTTAGCATGCGGCCGGGTATTACGTGCCTCTGGCAGGCAAACGGGAGAAATAAGATTGTTGATTTCGCCGAGTGGGCGAAACTCGACCTCGAGTATATAGATAAGTGGTCTTTCTGGCTGGATATAAAGATTCTTTTAAGAACGATACCTGCGGTGCTTCTTGCCCGCGGTGCTAAATAAGAAAATAGGAGGAAAAAAATGAAACGTTTACTTTCGCTTTTAGTTATTACGCTGTCAATTCTGTTAGTTACGTTGCCGGCCGATGCCGCTGACGCGAAGAAATCCGGCTATGCGGTTGGCATAGATGACGTGCTGGAGATAAGTGTACTCCAACCGGAAAAGCTTGCTACATCCGTTACGGTAGCGCCGGACGGTTCGATATCCTTTCCCTACATAGGAAACGTAAACGTAAAAGGCATGACCTTGGGCCGGATCCAGGAAGAAATTCAAACGCGCCTTGCTGACGGGTACATGAAGTACCCTG
>JAUWWU010000053.1 GCA_030616695.1 Candidatus Omnitrophota bacterium
GAGCCTTCCCTTTCCTATATTCCGGCGTATTGATTATTCACCTTTTCATCCAACAGCATCTCATCGCATTTTGAGCAATAGAACGAGAATATCGGAACGCCCCAGAGACTTTGCCTCGAAAGGCACCAGTCCGGCCTGTTATTTACCATGGCCGAGATGCGCTCTTTGCCCGCTTCGGGCATCCATACCACATTGTCCGTGATAGCCTTGCCCACTCTGGACCGTAGATTACCGTGGTCCACATTCATAAAGTACTGCGCGGTGGCCCTGAATATAATAGGTTCTTTACACCTCCAGCAATGAGGATACGAATGCCGGACATTTTCGGCAAAGACCAGGGCATTTTTTTCCTTAAGCTCGGTCAGTATATGTTCATTTGCATCAAAGACGTGCATATTTTGGAATTCGCCGGTCGTATCGTCAAACCTGCCTCTTGAATCCACGGGCATTATCGTAGGTAATTTGTATTTTTTGCCTGTAATATAATCTTCCTGGCCGTGGCCCGGAGCCGTATGGACGCATCCGGTTCCTTCTTCATGGGAAACATATTCCGCCAGCACAATCCTGGAAGTCCTTTCCCTGAAGGGATGAAGGCAATCTAACCCCTCAAGGTCTTTTCCGTAAACCTGGGCAATCGCGGCTATATCGCCGAGACCGGCCTTTTCGCTTACGGACTTCAAGAGGTCCTCCGCCAGAATAAAATAAGCCCCTCCGCTTTTTATCAGCGTATATTTCATGGAAGGGGATAGCGCTATCGCGACATTCGCGATAAGCGTCCACGGAGTCGTGGTCCATATCAGCACATATACGTCTTCCTTTATTTTATTGACCTCGGTTTCATTTAAGATCTTCTTCAGCTTATCGAGGTCCGCCAATTTAAATTTGACGAAAACCGAAGGCGAGGTACGCATTTCATACTCAACCTCTGCCTCTGCGAGCGCTGTCTCGCATTTATAGCACCAGTTTACAGGTTTCAGGTCCTTGTAGATGTATCCGCCGTCAACGAGTTTTGCAAATGAGCGCACTATGGCGGCTTCATACCGGGGGTCAAGGGTAAGATACGGCCTCCCCCAATCGCCAAAAACCCCCAGTCTTTCAAACTGCGATTTCTGGATATCTACGTATTTAAAGGCGAAATCCCTAGCCTTATCCCTGAATTCTACCTGTGGCATATCCCCTTTTTCGATATTGAGGTTTTTCATAAGCTGGTGTTCCACCGGTAGGCCATGGCAGTCCCAGCCCGGGATAAAAGGCACAGCCGCGCCGGCCATCGTATTGAATTTCACGACTATATCCTTAAGGATCTTATTCAGGGCGTGGCCCATATGTATATCGCCGTTGGAGTACGGGGGGCCGTCATGAAGGACATATTTCTTCTTTGCCTTTTTGCCTTTTTCCATGATGCGCCCATACAGGCCCGTTTCTTTCCACCGCTTCTGGATCCGGGGCTCGCGCTCCGGGAGATTCGCCCTCATGGAAAAGCCTGTTTTGGGCAGATTTAATGTGTCTCTATAATTCATTTTAGATATCTTCCGATGATAATATCGAGTTTTTTCTTTGTAGAGGCGGGGATTGCGTCTTTTGCTGTTATGATGGCGTCTTTCAGGCTTTCCGCGCAAGAACAGCTTTTTTCATCCGGCATGGAGATTATCGCGTTCTTCAGGATATCTTTCGCCGCCTTGCTGTTCTTCATAAGATTTTGTATTATTATATCCACTGTTACGTCTTCGGAGGTGTGCCAGCAGTCGTAGTCGGTCACCATCGCGAGCGTCGCGAAACAGATCTCGGCCTCGCGCGCCAATTTCGCTTCCGGCATGTTTGTCATCCCTATTATGTCCATTCCCCATTTTTTATATAGAAACGACTCCGCCCTTGTCGAAAAGGCCGGGCCCTCCATATTTAAATATGTCCCGCCTTTATGGATCGTTACGCCTGTCTTCTTTCCGGCCTCATATAATACCCCGCATAATTGGGGGCAGACCGGCTCGGCAAACGCGATATGCGCCGCAATCCCTTCTCCGAAAAACGTAGTCTTTCTCGCCTGATTTGTCCTGTCGACAAACTGGTCGGGTATCACGATTTCAAGCGGCTTTCGCTCTTCTTTAAGGCTGCCGACGGCGCCGATAGAGATTATCCTCTCCACTCCCAGTTTCTTCATGGCGAATATATTCGCCCTGTAATTGAGCTCGCTCGGAAGTATCCTGTGGCCCCGACCGTGCCGCGCCAAAAAGGCCACCTCTTTACCGGCCAATTTGCCTATGAGAATCTCATCCGAAGGCTCGCCGAAAGGTGTGGAGACCTTTTTGGCCTTTCGATCTTTTAATTCTTCGATATCATATATGCCGCTTCCGCCTATAACACCGATCTTTGCCATTACTATTCTCCTATTCTACATCATCCGGCCGCCTAATTGAGAGCCGAGTCGAATCAGGCTTGCTATTAAAAACTGCTGCACGAAAAACATTGTCAGCATCGCTAATATCGGAGATATATCCAGACCTATATTGCCAAGTGGAATAATTCTCCTAAAAGGACTTAGTATCGGCTCGGTAATCCTATATAAAAGTTGGACAAAGAAATTAAATAGATCAGGCTTTACCCAGCTTATTATCACCCTTATGATCAAAATGAAATACATAATCTCAATGACCTTATTAAGGATAATTGCGATCGCCAAAATTAAATTTCCCAGAATAAACATCAGTTGTCCCCGCTTAGCTCTTTTGCGCGTTTTGCCGCTTCTCTTATGCCTTGCTCTAATATATCCCCGAGCTTCTTTTCGGCAAAAACACGGAATGCCGCCTCAGTAGTCCCGCCTTTGGACGTAATGCGCCCCCGCAGCTTTTCCGCATCGGAGGCACCTTCCTTCAGGAGCTCCGCGCTTCCGAGCGCTGTCTTGACGGCTAATCGCCTCGCCTTATTTTTATCTATCCCCATAGCCACGGCGCTCTTCTCGAGGACCTCTGCCAGGTAAAAGAAATAAGCGGGGCCGCTTCCCGATACGGCGGTTACGGCATCCATCTTGCTTTCGTCCACTTCCACCGTGTCGCCGACGGACATAAATATCTTATTGACGAAATTTTTGTCGCCGAACGTAACGTATTTATCGTAACATACGGCGGATATCGCCTGATTGACGCGTACCGCCATATTCGGCATGGCGCGCGCTACCCTGACCTCAAGATTCAAAAATCTTTTGATCTTCTCTATCGTTATGCCGGCGGCTACTGATATCACAAGTTTGGAGGAATCCAGCAGGCGGCCTATCTCCCGTAAAAGGCCCTCGATATCCTGTGGTTTTACCGCAAGTAGAAGCGCATCGCACTTATTCGCCAATTCTTCGGAGGAATCAACCGTGTTGGCATTTAAACTGGACCTAAGATATTCAGCCTTAGCTTTGTCGATATGGTAAAAGTAGAGATTCCCCGTGTAGACTACATTAGAGGCGACAATGCCTCTTGCAATCGCCTCGCCCATATTTCCGCAACCCATCACGCCGAGCTTCATATCGTCATTCATGATGCCCCCTTAAAGATTGCGGAGCCGATCCTCACCATATCGGCCCCTTCTTCAATGGCCACCTCAAAATCGCCGGACATGCCCATCGAAAGATGCCTCATGTCTATATTATCGCAATTATACGAGGATAAACTATCGCGCAATTCCCTCAATCTCCTGAAATGCGGGCGTGAATCTTCCGGGTTTTCGGCATAAGGCGCCATTGTCATCAAACCTGAAAGCATTAAATTTTTCATGCCTTTAACGGATTTTATCAGGTCTTCGAGGAATTCGGGGGCTACTCCGTATTTTGCCGCCTCCCGCGAAACGTTCACTTCAATAAGGATGCTCTGCATCCTGCCTATTTTTTCCGCCTGTTTTTGGATCTCTTCGGCAAGGCGCAGGCTATCAAGGGAGTGGATCATGTCGAACAGCCGAACGGCCTTCTTTGCCTTGTTTGTCTGTAGATGGCCTATAAGGTGCCAGCGAATACCGCCCCGCTTATTCAACGCTTCATATTTCAAAATGGCGCCACGGACCCTGTTTTCGCCTATATCAGTAACACCTGCCCGGATGGCTTCGTCCGCCTCTTCTATGCCTACTTCTTTAGTCACGCAGACAAGGACTATGTCGGAATGATCCCGGCCGGATTTAACAGCAGCCGCTTTTATCCTCTCCCGCACACTATCCAGCTTATCATTAATCATATTAATCGGCTTGTCAGGATAACATGCGATAATTGAATTGTCAAGAAAAGAAATCGCCCCTCCCTCCTTAAGGGAGAGGGGGGCGATTTAAGTGACGGTTCTACCGCTCTAAAACGGGCCTTTTTACGGCCTGTATCCCATATCCTCGCAGTTCTCGTTCAGCGGCGTATAATCATCCGGAGGAGCGGTATAATCGGGGTCTTCGTAAATATTCCCCCCTCCGGTAGGTGTCTGCGGCGACAGGGTCTCATCGCACCAGACATCCTCTGTGTTCCCGTAGAAGTCATTGTTGCTGATGTTGCTCAGTCTGGAGTCCAGGGTCGCCTCATCTTCATAGGTGATGTGGATACCGTGCACAGAGCCGGTGATGATATTATACTCTATCGCGGGGTTTTCTTTATGCATGCGCTCGATAATACCATACTCGTTGTTGTCCAGTGTATTATGATGTATGGTCCCCCAGATATCTCCGCCAAACTCCTGCGAATACAGGTAAATACCCTTATCGGCATCAACGATAAGGTTGTTCTCGATGTCGGGCGCCAGATAGCCCATCTCGTACAGATTCCATATCTGGATACCTTTACCGTAACGTTCCAATGGAGGAATGTAACCGCCTTCGAGGTTTACCGTATCCAAATCGGGCTTGATGACGCAGTCTCTCACTATTATGTGTGAGCATATCGCGGTAATGCCGGCGTCGACATCCACCTCAAAGTCCGTATAGATATCGTTGGTATAAGCTGTCGTGCCTCCGTCTTTATAGAATATCGTCAGATCCTGCATCAGAAAATCAGAATCTTTAAGCACGACATTGCCGTTTATGACGGTATCAGCGGCGCTTTCGCCTGTGATGTAGATGTCATGTATATCGTCGAGCGTAACATCCTGGTCATAGACGCCGGGGCTTAGATAGATGTTGTCTCCGGGAGACGCGCTATCGACGGCCTCCTGGATCGTAACAGGCCCGTCGCTCGTCAGGACAACAGTGGGCTCGACGGTTATATAATCTTCTACTGTCTTCCTTGAAATACCGATGGTGCTTTCTACGGTAAGTGTGACATCATAAGACCCCGCTATGCGATATTCATGCGAAACGGTCTCCAAAAGCGGGCCTCCTAAACTGCCTTCGTGGTCACCGAATTCCCACAGATAGTTAATAATAGTCCCTCCTGTGGACAAACTCGTGAAATTAACATTGAGCGGCGCAGGTCCGCTTAACGGAGTCGCTTCAAACTCCGCAAAAATACCCAATATGGGTATGTTAAAGCTAATTGATGTGTATTCACTCGGGGCATAGGCAAACTTCTCGCTTCGGACTTCAACTGTGTAGTCTCCTATCTCTTCAATCATCTCCCAAAGGCTTATACCTTCATCAATCGCATCCTGCCGCGGCATACTGAATTCTATCGGATCGTAGCCGGCCGGCCTGGTCACGGTTATCTTATATTCATCGGCCTCTTCGCCGTTTAATCCTGAGTCGGGTGTTACTTCCACAGTCGTAGCCTTATACTCTCCGCTTAACGACAACGGCTCCGGCGGATTGAGTAAGCTTCTTCCGTGGTCTTCTATCACTATAGGTCCTACTGTCGTGGGAATTCCTGACAGGAACCCTTCTTTTACAGCCATAGCCCTTACCCAGATATTTGCCGGACCGTCCCCTACCGGAGGAACAATCCTTTCAATGTCGTATGCAGGAATTACCTGAGTGGTGTCTACATATAGAAGAAGCGGGTCTGCGGCTCTTTCGATATAATAGACGTTCACTATGTCCGGGGCTTCTTTTGAGAAAGTCTCTGTATTAGCCACCTGTATATAGTAGCCGTCGGGCTCCTGTGTCCCGCCTGTCTCTACAAAGGTATCCGCTATCACTATGTGGTCGACGGGTGAAGGCTGGACAGGGTTATGGACTTCAAACGTTATATCAGGCATTTCCGTTTCAACGGTGTCAACCTGGAATATACGCACTGAATAGGTGCTCGGCGCATAAGCATACTTTTCGCTTCGAGCCATTAAAACATACGTACCTATTTCCAGGATAACGTCCGCGAACGATACCGGGCCTTCCAGTGCATCTTCAATCGGAAGGCTAAACACTACGTCATCCATAGTCGGTCTGTTAAGAAGGAATCCAAACGCATCCGGCATTTGTCCGTTTAGTCCAGCGATCGACGTCAAGTTTGCGACAGTAGCCCTATCTTCTCCGCTCAATGAGAGCATGGGCGGATTGAGCAAGCTTCTTCCGTGGTCCTCTATGACAACCGGTCCGACTACTGTGGGATTGCCTCCCAGGTAGCCGTCTTTACCGCACCTTACTCTTATCCAGACGTCTCCCGGGCCTGTTGCC
>JAUWWU010000006.1 GCA_030616695.1 Candidatus Omnitrophota bacterium
AGAAAATACCAGGCGTTAAAGAGCATACTGGGAGACACTATTTCCTATGACGACAGGGCATTCGACGTGATATCGCATGTCCTTTCTTTAAAGGGCGTCGCCGACATATCCGACCTCAGCATGAAGAAAATAGAAAACGACTGGCATAATTCATATATACAGCTGAACAAGCTCCTGGGAGAAATTGAGGGCAGGCAGGAGGCCCTGCAGGGAATCAGCAGGCTCGGCCTCTTTATGAATATCTTAAGGCGCAACGCGCTTTTTAACCTGATAGCCATTATAGCGATAATCATCGGCATATATCTTATAGTTACCCGTGCCCAGAAGGCCTATCAGGCGCCGGAGAGGACGGAGCAGAAAGAAAAGAGGATAGAGGAGAGGAAAGGAAAAATAGAATTTCAGTAAGCAGGAGGCCGTAATGACAAAAAAGGACATTATAATAAAGGTCGCCGATGATACCGGCATGAAGCAGATAGACGCCAAAAAGGTGGTCCAGAAGACGTTTGATTATATAATAGCCAGCCTCGCAAAAGGCGAGACGGTGGAGCTGCGGAACTTCGGCATCTTTAAGGTCAAGTCGCGAAAAGGAAGGATGGGGCGCAACCCGAGGACAGGGGAGAACGTGCCTATTCCCGAAAAAAAGGTCGTGAACTTCAAGCCGGGCCTTGTTATGAAAAAAAAGGTCAAATAGTCAGCTCATTTACCCGCCGGTTGTCCAACCATGACCCAAAATCCCCTTTTTTATTGACTTTTAGCGTTTATATGATATTATACACCCATATTAATAAAGTAAATTTTAATACTGAAGGCGTTATATTATGGCAATACATTCTATAAAAGGCATGCGGGATATCCTGCCCGAAGAGGCAAGACTGTGGCAGTTTGTAGAAAGGACAGCCAGAGAGGTCTTTGAGAGCTCCGGGTATGAGGAGATAAGGACGCCCATCCTTGAAGAAACGGCCCTTTTCCGGAAGAGTATCGGAGAAGGAACCGATATCGTAAGCAAAGAGATGTACACCTTTACGGATAAGGGCGGGAGGTCGCTTACCCTCCGTCCGGAAGGCACCGCTCCGATAGTGAGGTCATATATCGAGAACCGCATGGCTGCGGACGACGTCGTGAAATTATACTACGTCGGCCCAATGTTTCGCAGCGAAAGGCCACAGAAGGGAAGGTCAAGGCAGTTCCACCAGATAGGGATGGAGGTAATCGGCTCTTCCAGCCCCTACTTTGACGCCGGCGCTATATTTCTGATGACAAACCTTTTTAAAAAACTCGCCCTCAGTGATTTCAAAATCAAAATATGCAGTTTAGGATGCGCCAAAGACAAAGAGAAGCTGGCAAAGGAGCTCGGCGCATACCTAACGCCTGAAAAAAACAGATTATGCCCGGATTGCAAAACCCGCCTTAAGAAAAATGTCTTAAGGACGCTGGATTGTAAGGTCGAATCGTGCAGAAGCGTCCTGAGAAATTCACCCAAGGCAAAGGACTTTCTGTGCGGCTCCTGCGGCGGGCATTATAAAAAGGTGAAGGATCTCCTCGCTGAGTTAAAGATAGATTTCACAGAAGACGCTAACATGGTAAGGGGACTCGATTATTATACCAACACGGTTTTTGAGGTCACGCATCCGGGATTGGGCGCCCAGGACGCCATAGCAGCAGGTGGCAGATACGATAATCTTGTTGAAGATTTCGGGGGCAAGAAGACAGGTGCGTTCGGGTTTGCCCTTGGCACCGAGAGGCTTCTTATGGCGCTCTCCTCCGAGAAAAAGGCCGGCCCGCAGAAAAAGGGATTGGATCTATATGTAGCCACGACAGGCGATAAGATGTATACCGAAGCGTTCAAGGCCGTAATCCCGCTAAGGGAGAACGGCATTTTTTGTGAAGTAAACTTTCAGGGGAGGTCCTTAAAGTCGCAGATGAGGCAGGCAAACAAAAAAGAGGCGCGCTTCGTGGCTATTTTCGGGGACGAGGAGTTAAAGCGCGGGGAAGTGGCGCTGCGCGACATGAAGACCTCAGAGCAGAGAAATGTCAAATTGAGCGACCTCGCGAAAGAGGTAAGGGAAGGGTTATAGCGTTTTATGTTTAAAAGGACAAACGGCTGCGCCGAGCTTACCGATAAAGATATAGGCAGGGAAGTAAGCCTTTCCGGATGGGTCGATACCTGGCGGGACCACGGCGGCGTCATGTTTATAGATTTAAGGGACAGGGGCGGCGTTACGCAGATAGTATTTAACCCTGACAGGGACAAAAAACTGCACGCCGAGTCGCGGAAGCTGCGGGCCGAATATGTCATATCGGTAAAGGGGGTCGTAGAGGCGCGGCCTAAAGATACCGAAAACCTGAAATTAAAGACAGGCAGGATAGAGGTGGCAGCTAAGGAGCTTGAGGTGCTCAATACTTCTATCGCTTCGCCTTTTGAGATATCGGATGAGGTGAAGATATCCGAAGAGGTAAAACTGGCTTATCGTTTTTTAGACCTGAGGCGGCCGGTCATGCAGCGCAATATGCGCATCCGCCACGACACCACAAAAGCGGCCAGGAACTTTTTAGACCAAAAGGGGTTTCTTGAGGTCGAGACGCCCATACTTACCAAAAGCACTCCCGAAGGCGCCAGGGATTACCTTGTGCCCAGCAGGTTAAATCCCGGGAAGTTTTACGCGCTTCCGCAGTCTCCTCAGTTGTTCAAACAGATCCTTATGATATCCGGATGCGAGAAATATTTTCAGATAGCCAAGTGCTTCAGGGACGAAGACCTTAGGGCGGACAGGCAGCCGGAATTCACCCAGCTTGATATGGAGATGTCTTTTGTGGACCAAGACGACATATTTGCGGTGACCGAAGAGCTCATGAAATATGTCTTCAAAAAGGTAAAAGGGCTGGATATAAAAACCCCCTTTACGAGGCTGTCCTATAAAGAGGCCATGTCGCGGTTCGGCACGGATAAGCCGGATGCGCGGTTCGGCATGGAGATCAGCGAAGTAAAGGACATATTTAAGGGCTCCGGCTTCAAGACGTTTGATACTATAGTGGAGAAGGGCGGCAGCATCTTCGGGATAAACGCCAAAGGGCTCGCGAAGATATCGAGAAAAGAGATAGACGACCTTACGGCCTTTGCGGTAGAATGCGGCGCCAAGGGGCTGGCATATTTTAAATTTACGGAGAAGGGCGCGGAGTCGCCGATTACAAAATTTTTCGACAAGGCAAAATTGGACCTGCTCGCAAAGACCTTGAATTGCCGGAAAGGGGACCTGGCCCTTTTGATCGCCGATAGCGATATAAAAAAGGCGCAGGAGGCCATGGGCATACTGCGGCTGCGTGTCGCGAAAATCGCAAACGTCAAAAAGGAAGATGGGTTTAAGTTTTTGTGGATCACGAACTTCCCGCTGTTTAAATATAACGACGAAGAAAAACGCTGGGAAAGCGAGCACCATCCGTTTACCGCGTGCAGGGACGAGGACATAAAATACCTTGATAGGGAGCCCGGAAAGGCGCGTGCCGTGGCTTATGACCTCGTCGTAAACGGCATCGAGATAGGAAGCGGCTCCATAAGGATACATAAAAAAGATATTCAGGAAAAGGTATTCAAGGTAATAGGCATTTCAAAGGAAGAGGCGGACAGGAGATTCGCTTTTTTGCTGAAGGCGCTGGCTTACGGCGCGCCTCCTCACGGCGGAGTGGCTTTCGGCCTGGACAGATGGCTCACGCTTTTTACGGGAAGCGAGAGCATAAGAGACGTTATCGCTTTTCCGAAGACACAGAAGGCGTTGTGCCCGCTGACGGACGCGCCGTCAAATGTAGACGAAAAACAGCTGAAAGAACTCAATTTGAAATTGAGGAAATAACAAGGAGGGTTTAATGAAGAGATTGTATTTGTTGATTGCCTGTTTTTTGCTTGCGGCATCGCTGGCAGGCTGCGC
Organism: Candidatus Omnitrophota bacterium; assembly: GCA_030616695.1. Classification (GTDB taxonomy): domain Bacteria; phylum Omnitrophota; class Gorgyraeia; order JAHIPI01; family JAHIPI01; genus JAUWWU01. The sequence continues at coordinate 3,921 of JAUWWU010000006.1, forward strand.
CGGAGTGAAGACCTATACGTATGAAGAGAAAAGGGTAGACCAGGACCTTAGCCGTGGCAACAGGGGCGTGATTATGGGCGAGGCGTCCGTTGAAGAAGCCGAAAGAAAATCCACAAGGACTATGGTCGGTGTGGACATAACACTTCCCGATTCCAAAGAATATAAGGCGCGGAGGACGAGGGTAGAGGAAGAAGTGACGGAGAGGGAGCCTGTAATTACTTTTACGATACCGCCGGTGGAGCCTATAATACCGGTAGAGCCGCGAGAAAAGGAAGAAGTGAAGAGGGTGATCACGGAAGACCTGCAATATACGGTCCAAAAAGGAGACACCCTTCAGAGGATATCGGAGAAGTTTTACGGGACGGCGAGAAAATGGCCCGAGATATACAAGGCAAACAAAGGAGTTATCACCTCCCCTTCCAGGATTTACCCGGGACGGGTCATAACGATACCCGCGCTGGAAGCGGAAGAACCGGCTGAATCTGATTACAAATAAACACTATCGTAAATATTTATGACGAAAAAAGAAATTACCCTACAATCCAATAATGAGGCCAGAGTGCTGTGTGGCCCGCATGACGCGAACCTAAAGCTGATAGAAAAGGAGCTCGATATCTCTATCTGCGGCCGCGGGCATCAGGTTATTTTAGAAGGCGATAAGGAAAAAGTAGAAGACGCCGCTAAGGTCATCCATGAGCTGCTTATAGTAATCTGCAAGGGCGGCCAGATAAAGAAACATGAGATCTCATACGCGATCAAGTCAATAAAAGGCCGTATAACAGAAGACGTCCACAGTATTTATCTCGATAAGATAGAGGTCTCGTCCAAAAAGCAGCACGTGACCCCGAAAAGCAAGGGGCAGAAAGAATACGTGGACGCGATAAGAAAACACGACATCGTATTCGGCATAGGCCCGGCGGGGACGGGAAAGACTTATCTCGCTATGGCGATGGCCGTAAACGCACTGCGGAAACAACTGGTCTCAAGGATAATTCTGGCGCGGCCGGCCGTTGAAGCGGGCGAGAGCCTGGGGTATCTCCCGGGCGACTTATACGAAAAGGTCTCGCCCTATCTCAGGCCTCTTTATGACGCGCTTTACGATATGGTGGAAGTCAATAAAATCCAGGATTACATAACCAGGGGCATAATAGAGGTCGTGCCCCTCGCTTATATGCGCGGCCGCACGCTTAATAACTCTTTTATAATACTGGACGAGGCGCAGAACTCTACGCTGGAACAGATGAAGATGTTTCTTACGCGGCTCGGTTTTGATTCCAAAACCGTGATAACCGGCGACATAACCCAAAGCGACCTCCCCAGCAACAAGGAATCCGGGCTTAAACACGCTATGAATATATTGAATAAGATACAGGGGATAAAATTTATATTACTTTCGGGAGAAGACGTGGTAAGGCACGAGCTTGTCCTGGATATCATAAAGGCGTATGAAAATACGGAGAAGGGATAAAAGATGAAGGACCTGATGAAAAGATTGCAGGCGGGTTTCGGCAGGTTTTCGTCATCAACGTTTATGAAAGTCCTGGTTTTATCAGCGCTCTTTTTATTTCTTACGGTGCTGATTTTTGTCGGCAAGCGCTCTTATAGGGGCGAACTGCACGAGGGGGATATATCGCTTGTAGATACCTACGCGCCTTATAACTTTACGTATCCTACCGAGGTCAATCAGGCAAAGACGGAAGCACTCAAGGAAAAGGCATTAAAAGATTTCCTGCCTATTTATGACATCAAGGCCGGCTATTGGGACGAGAAGAGGAAGGCCGTCTCCGGATTTTTCAGGAAGCTCAGGAGCGTCAAAGAGCTGAAAGACGTGGACGATAACGCCCGCGTCGAAAAGCTTAAGAAGGATACCGGCATAGACATCGAAAACCAGCTATTGCTTTCTCTCCTTGATAAAGATGCGGCGGCGCTGGAGGATGTAAGCATAGGCGTCCTTAACGTATTATCTTCCAAGATAATCACTGATGCCGCCATGATAGAGAAATTGGCCGAAGAGAGCAGGGAGGAGATAACAGTCCGCAATAAAAAATTGGACGTTGAGGGTAATATACCGCGTTCGGACCTGTTCCTAAGTGACGGGCTAAAGCCGGTGATCAGGAAAGAGCTTGCCACCAGAGAAATTACAGGCGGCCGGTTGCGCGATGCGCTTACGGCCCTATTGCTGGCTGTCCTTGATCCGAACCTTGTCTATAATGAGGCGGAGACCAAGGCGCGGCGAAAAGCTTTACTGACGAGTATCCCGGAGGTTTACAACCAGATACTTATCAAAAAGAACGAACTCATAATCGCGAAGGGGCAGAAAGTCACAAAGCCCCATATATTACAGCTTGACCGGCTGACGAAAAAGGAAACAGGCGGTGTTAAGCTGTCGTATTTAGGAGGGGTGATATTACTCGTGGCTATATTTGTCGTGATGATCCCCATCTATTTAAACTTTTACAGGAAAAAAATATACGCCGATAATAAGAGCCTTTACCTGATAACCATAGTTGCGCTTTTTACCGCCTTTCTCGCGAAGGTGATTACCGCTTCCCCTCTTTCAAGTTATTTTATACCGATCGCCGCCGCCGCGATGCTGCTGGCAATCCTGCTTGACGAAAGCGTTGCGTTCGTCATATCGCTGATGCTCAGCATATTCGTGGGGGTCATCGCCGGAAATAAGTTCAGCGTGATGGTGGTGTCGTTAGTAGGCGGTATAGCGGCCATATATTTCATAAGGGGCGTAAGGCGCCGTTCGCAGATATTAAAAGCGGGCGTTTTTGTGGGCATAACAAGGTTTGTGGTGATATGCGGCATAGGCCTTTTGAACACGCTCGAGCCCAATGTCTTCCTGAAGGAAGGGTGCTGGGGCATTGCCAGCGGTATCATGTCGGCGGGTATCGTCATGTTTCTTTTGCCCCTGTTTGAGTTTTTATTCAGCATAACCACTAATATCACGCTTCTGGAACTGTCCGACTTAAACCACCCGCTTCTGAAGAAGATGGTCCTGAGCGCCCCCGGCACATATCACCACAGCCTTGTCGTAGGCAATCTGGCTGAAGCGGCCACTGACGCAGTCGGCGCAAATTCCCTTTTAGCGAGAGTGGGCGCATATTACCACGATATAGGAAAGATAGAAAAGTCCGAGTACTTCAGCGAGAACGAGTCAAGCCACAAGAGCCCGCATGAAAAACTGACTGCCTCTATGAGCGCGCTAATCATACAGAGCCACGTAAAAGACGGGCTCGAGCTTGCGAAAAAGTATAAGCTGAACAACGCTATTGTAGATTTCATATCCCAGCATCACGGCACGAGCCTGATCTATTATTTTTATCAGCGCGCCCTTGAGAAGATAGGAGACGAGGAGACGCTGAAAGAAGGGGCATTCAGGTATCCCGGCCCGAAACCTCAGAGTAAAGAGACCGCCATAGTCCTGCTTGCCGACGCCGTGGAAGCATCCAGCCGCGCGCTGAACGACCCGACGCCATCAAGGATAAAGGGGCTTGTCCAGAAGATGATAAATAATAAGTTTATCGACAACCAGCTGGACGATTGCGACCTGACCCTTAAAGACCTTAATAAGATCGCTGCGGCATTTCTCAGGATACTGACGGGAATATTCCACACGCGCGTGGAATACCCCGAAGAAAATAAAAGTAAAAAGAATAAGAATAATAAAAATAAAAAGAAGAACCGGTGATACAACTGGGCGTATCCAATATTTCAAGATGCCGCTTTTTGACTAAAAGGAAGCTTAAAGGCATAGTGAAGTCCGTTCTCGGATATGCCGGCATCAAGGATGCGAGCCTTTCCATAGTTTTTGCCACCGACCGGGAAATAAAGCGCTTAAATCGTTTATACCTCGGAAAAAATAGATTTACGGACGTCCTTTCTTTTTCCATGCGGGAGGGCAAGCGCCTTAAGAAGGATTCCTCGATCTTGGGGGATATTGTCATATCCGTCGACCGCGCAAGGAAACAGGCGCGGAGGTTTGATTCGACCTTCGAAAAAGAGATGTACCTTTATATCATCCACGGGATACTGCATCTATTGGGCTATTGCGACGAGGTCCCGTCATCAAGAAAAAGGATGCGGCGGAAGGAGGAGGAAATCTTAAAGGCATTATGGGAAAATTAAAGATAGTAGATTCATTTAATTACGCCATAGAAGGCCTTATATATGTCTTAAAAAGCCAGAGGAATATGCGGGTGCATTTTTTGTTCGCGGTCCTGCTCCTTCTCCTGGCCATATACCTCAACATAAGCAAGATAGAACTCCTGATACTTTTGATAGCGATAGCTTTTGTGCTCTTTGCCGAAATGATGAATACGGCCGTTGAATACACCATAGACCTCGCGAGCAAGACCGTAAATCCGGTGGCGCGCATTGTCAAGGATGTAAGCGCGGGCGCGGTCCTTTTGTCGGCGGTGACAGGCCTCATAGTGGTGTATATCATCTTTTTCCGCCACCTCAATATCCCTTTTGAGAGCATGGTGATAAAGATAAAACAGTCGCCGTGGCACTTGACTTTTATAGCGTTGATACTGGTGTTAAGCCTTGTGATCGCGGGGAAGGTGTTTTCGCATAGCGGGACGCCATTCAGGGGCGGAATGCCGAGCGGCCACGCCGCGTTGGCGTTTTGTATATGGACCGCGATACTTTTTTCCACAAGCAATAACTTTATTATTATACTTGTTTTTGTGCTCGCGTTTTTCGTGGCGAGAAGCCGGACGGCGAACGCGATACATAATATCTGGGAGGTATTGAGCGGGGCGGTTCTCGGCGTGCTGGCCACCACCCTCGTCTTCCAACTCCTAAAATAAGAAAGGGGACGTTTCACGTCCCCTCAATCAGAGGTGAAGCATGTTGACAAAATTGAGAGATAACTTTATAACCGGGATCGCCGTAATACTGCCCGCAGTCGTTACGATATGGCTGCTTTCCGTGATCTCGCACGGGGTAAACGAAAACATACTCAATCCGCTTATAAAATATTTTAAACCCTATTTCACGAACATATATCTCGAATACGGAGCCAGGACGATAGTCTTCATAGCGCTTATATTGATAGTCACCTTTATAGGGCTGGCGACGAGGCTAATATTTATAAGAAAGCTGTTTTCCGCGTGCGAAAGTATGTTTTTTAAAATACCGATGATCGGAAAGGTCTATATTGCGATAAAGCAGATGAGCAGGGTTTTTCTCGGGGACCGGAAGGGGATCTTTAAGGCGCCTGTGCTGGTGGAGTATCCGCGAAAGGGCGTGCATTCCATAGCTTTCCTGACTTCCGACACAAAAGGGGAGATACAGCAGAAGATAAAGCAAAAACTGGTCAACGTATTTCTTCCGACCACCCCTAACCCTACAAGCGGGATATTGCTTTTGGTCCCGGAAGACGAGGTCATATACCTTAATATGAGCGTGGAAGAGGCCATGAAGCTGGTCATATCCGGCGGCATGGTTGTGCCCGACGAAATATCACAGAGTGCGGAATAGATGTCCATACACACGACCGATGCGATAGTTCTGCGAAAAAAGGATATTCGCGAGACAAGCCTTTTGGCCGTTTTTTACACCCGTGATTTCGGAAAGGTGCGCGGCCTTATAAAAGGGGCGAGGGGGCCCCGCGGGCCGCTGGGATACCAGGTTCAGCTGTTTACCTTAAACAGGATGGTATTCTACGACACAAAACGGTCGGGGATACACACGGTTTCGCAGTGCGATCTTTTAAATTTTTTTGAAGACATCAGGAAAGATATCCTGAAGACGGGCTACGCCTGTTATTTTGTGGAGCTCATCGACGCGCTTACGGAAGACAGGGATAAGAACGAGGAGATCTATACCCTTTTGCTTAATTCGCTGGAGCTTTTAAAAAGCAGCGCCAGCCCGAAAAGGATATCGAGGCTACTCGAGATAAAGCTTTTGGTGATAGCGGGCCTTATGCCGCGGTTTGATAAATGCGTCTTATGCGGCAAGGCAATAGATGTTAAAGACACTGCCGTCAATAAGGCCAGGTTCAGCTATAAATCAGGCGGCCTGATCTGTAAGGGCTGTTTTGAGCAGGATACCGGTTCCCGGCGCATCCTGCCCGGCACCGCCCAATTTATAGACCATGTAGAGAGGGTCCCTTACGAGAAGGCATCGAGGATAAAAGTTTCAAAAGACGTCGGGGTGGAGCTTGAGGATATAATGAGGAATTTTCTCAGGTATCAGCTTGACCGGCAGATAAGGTCACTCGATTTTTTAGAAAAGGTTTCGCTTGATTTCAAGCGCGCCGTGTGTTAAGATAGCAAAAATTTTTAAAAAAATAGGACAGGCCATGCAGGAAAATTTAATGGATAAGATGGTTTCGCTTTGTAAAAGGCGGGGCTTTATATTTCAGTCAAGCGAGATCTATGGCGGCCTTGCAAGCACATGGGATTACGGCTCCCTCGGCGCGGAACTGAAGAAAAATCTGAAAGAGGCATGGTGGCGCGCCACTGTGTATGAGCGCGATGACATAGAGGGGCTGGATGCCGCGATACTCATGCACCCCGCTACCTGGAATGCCTCCGGCCATGTTACCAGTTTTAAGGATACGCTGGTCGACTGCAAGGGCTGCAAAAAGCGCTTCAAGGTAGAAAGCGTCAAAGGCAAAAAATGCCCGGAATGCAAAGGAGAGCTCACCGAAGCCCGCCAGTTTAACCTGATGCTTAAGACGCATCTGGGTTCCGTCGAGGGAGAAGGAAGCCTTACCTATTTAAGGCCGGAGACCGCGCAGGGCATATTCGTAAATTTCCAGAATGTGGCAAACTCGGCAAGGCGCAAGATACCGTTCGGCATAGCGCAGATAGGCAAGGCGTTCCGAAACGAGATCACCACCGGAAATTTTACGTTCCGTTCCCGCGAATTCGAACAGATGGAGATAGAATTTTTTGTCAAGCCCGGAGACGACGAGAAGTGGTATAAAAAATGGATCGACGAAAGGTTCGGCTGGTATATATCACTCGGCATCAGGAAAGAGAATCTCAGGAAGCGGCCGCACGAAAAGGACGAGCTGGCCCATTACGCAAAAGCCTGCACGGATATAGAATATAAATTTCCGTTCGGCTGGTCGGAACTTGAAGGCATAGCAAACAGGACGGATTTCGATTTAAAGCAGCACATGGACCTGAGCTCAAAAGACCTTCGATATTTCGACGACGGGACCAAGGAAAGGTATATACCGTATGTCATAGAGCCCTCCGGAGGGATAGACAGGTCCGTTCTCGCGTTCCTGGTGGACTCTTACAGGGAAGAGAAGGTCAGGGACGAGAAAAGGGTCGTCCTGGGGCTTGATAGGCGCCTGGCGCCCGTTAAGACCGCGGTTCTGCCGCTTCTGAAGAAGAAGCCGGAGATCGTTAAAATGGCAAAGGGCCTTACGGCAGATTTAAAAAAATATTTTTACACTATCGGCGGAAAGGTCGTGTATGACGATACGGCTTCCATCGGCAGGCTGTACAGGCGGCAGGACGAGATAGGGACGCCGTATTGCATAACCGTTGACGTGAAAAGCCTGGAGGATAAAAAGGTCACGGTGCGCGACAGGGACACGATGAAGCAGGACAGAGTGGAACTGGCGAACATCAGGGAATATCTGGGAGACAGATTTAATAAGCGTAAAGCGTAAAGCGCAAAACAGAGGAGACAGGACAGTATGGGGGTTAAGGTGGCAAAAAAGCAGAAACAAAAAGCGGAGAAATACGTATATATATTCGGAAAAGGTAAGGCCGAAGGCGGCGCAAAGATGAAAAACCTTCTCGGCGGATAAGGCGCAAACCTGGCAGAGATGGTAAACCTGGGCATGCCGGTTCCGGCGGGATTCACTATATCTACCGAAGTATGCACCTACTACTATGATAATAAAAAGACCTATCCCGAGTCCCTTACGGCCGATGTCGAAAAGACCTTAAAGGAAGTTGAAAAAATAATGGGCGCGAAGTTCGGGGACAGGGAAAATCCGCTTTTGGTTTCGGTGAGGTCAGGCGCGCGCGTTTCGATGCCCGGGATGATGGATACGGTCTTAAATCTCGGATTGAACGATGAAACTGTAAAAGGGCTTATAAAACAGACCAGCAACGAGCGGTTTGCCTATGATGCCTACAGGAGATTTGTCCAGATGTACGGCGATGTCGTCCTGGGGCTTAAGCCGAAGGAAAAAGACGAACACGACCCCTTTGAAGTCATAATGGATAAGGTAAAAGAGGAAAAAGGCATAAAGCTCGACGTCGACCTGACAACGGAAGACCTGAAGCGGCTCGTGTCTTTGTATAAAAAGGAAATAAAACTGAAGACAGGCAAAGATTTTCCCGGAGACCCCATGCAGCAGTTATGGGGAGCCATAGGCGCTGTTTTCGGTTCGTGGAATAACGAGCGCGCTATCGCATACAGAAAGATAAACAACATCCCTTCGGAGTGGGGCACGGCCATAAATGTGCAGTCCATGGTATTCGGCAATATGGGGGAGGCCAGCGGAACAGGCGTTGCGTTTACGCGCGACCCGGCCACGGGCGAGAAAAAATTCTACGGGGAATATCTGCTTAACGCCCAGGGCGAGGATGTTGTGGCGGGCACAAGGACCCCGCAACCTATCAGTAAACTCGAAAAAGATATGAAGGGGCCTTACGACGAGCTTTTAAAAATATACCAAAAGCTCGAAAAGCATTACAGGGATATGCAGGACATGGAATTTACCATCCAGAAAGGCAAGCTCTGGATGCTTCAGACAAGGACAGGAAAAAGGACGGGCGTGGCGGCAATAAAGATCGCCGTTGATATGGTGAACGAAGGGGTGATATCGGAGGAAGAGGCGCTTCTCAGGATAGAGCCGGAACAGCTCAATCAGCTTTTAAGGCCCGTGTTCGACCTGGTGGAAAAAAAGAACGCGATAAAGGAAGGCAGGCTTCTGGCGAAAGGATTAAACGCGGGGCCGGGTGCGGCATCGGGCAAGGTCGTCTTTAACGCGGCGGACGCGGAAGAATGGGCAAAGCGCGGGGAGATGGTGATCCTCGCGAGGATAGAGACAAGCCCCGAGGACATAAAGGGAATGGATGCCGCCGTCGGGATATTGACCCAGCGGGGAGGCATGACCTCGCACGCCGCTTTAGTGGCGCGGCAGATGGGCAAGGTCTGCGTAGCGGGCTGCAGCGCTTTGGACATCAACTATTCGGGCCGCAGGATGACGGTAGGCGAAAGGTCAGTAAAAGAGGGCGACTATATATCCATCGACGGGACCACAGGCGAAGTAATAGAAGGCAGGGTGAACACAAAGCCTTCGGAGGTATTGCAGGTCCTGATAGAAAAAGGCATAGACCCTAAGAAATCCGAGACATATGCGCTATTTGACAAACTCATGAAATGGGCGGACAAGAGGCGTAAACTCGGCATCAGGACGAAC
>JAUWWU010000119.1 GCA_030616695.1 Candidatus Omnitrophota bacterium
GACGGGCATGCGAAGGTCTGCCCTGTCCTTGACGCAAAAAGAAAACAGGTATATGCCTGTATTTACGGGCACGATGGCGCTGACATCAGAAGAGAAACGGGTATCTTTTAGAGCCGGCAGGGAGATTGGTCAGGCGCCTGAAGGGCACGGCCCTGTTCCTCGGCGACGCCGTCCCTTTATATAAAAAGGAACTGTCGCATACGAGGGGCTTTAAAACGCATTTTCTGGACGGCGAGTCCTGGATGCCGAAAGCGAGCGTTATTGCAAAAATGGCTTTAGAAGCGTATAATAAAGGGAAAAGGGACAACCCATATGATTTAGTGCCCTTGTATTTATACGCGCGCGACTGCCAAGTTACAAAAAGGGGACAGACACCTATTTCTAAATAAATAGGTGTCTGTCCCCTATAGAAAAAAAGGGAAGCGATGAAGACACATAGACATACCTGGGCTGAAGTAGACCTGGACGCCATAAGATATAACTTCAGGCAGGTAAAGAAGCTGGTAGGGAAGGATATATCACTGCTTGTGGTGGTGAAGGGAAACGCCTACGGGCACGGCATATACGAGGTCTCCAAGGTCCTTCAGGACATGGGGGCAGATTTTTTGGGCGTGGCCACGCTGGATGAGGCGCTTTTTCTAAGGAGGAAAAAGATAAACACACCGATCCTTATCTTAGGATCTGTATTGCGCCATGAATTGAGGCCGGCTATTAAAAACGACATCACGCTTACTCTTTGCCATATGGAATTGGCGAAAGCGGCCGACAGGCTTGCCTCCAAACTTAATAAAAAGACCCGCGTTCATGTCAAGATAGATACCGGGATGGGCAGGATCGGAGTCTGGCACGAAGAGGCGTTTGATTTCGTCAAAGAGGTCATCAATTTAAAGAATATATCCCTGGAAGGACTTTATACCCATTTTTCCATCGCCGGCAGGGACAGGTTCTTCACAAACTACCAAGTCGATTCCTTCATGTCTCTTTTGAAAGATCTCAAGCTTTTGGGTATCAAGATCCCCTATCAACACGCGGCAAACAGCATAGCGACCGTCAATCTGAAAAAATCACATTTGAATCTGGTGCGGCCGGGCCTCATTATGTACGGGATGTATCCCAAAAAGAGCTTCTCGAGAAAACTGTCCTTAGAGCCCGCGCTTTCACTGAAGACGAGGATCGTGTTTTTAAAAAAGGTCCCTGCAGGAAGGTCCGTTAGTTACGGCAGGACCTATATTACGCAAAAGCCTACCGTTATAGCCACCCTGCCGATAGGTTACGCTGACGGCTACGGCCGTATCCTGTCAAATAAGGCAAAGGTCCTTGTAAGAGAGCAGCGCGCGCCGGTTGTGGGAAAGGTGACGATGGACCAGACCATGATAGATATCGGCCACATAGAAGGCGTTAAGCTGGGAGATGAGGTAGTGCTCATAGGAAGGCAGGGCAATAATGAAATAAGATGCGAAGAATTAGCCCGCCTGGCAGGCACTATCCCCTATGAAATAGTCTGCTCTATAAGTAGGCGTGTCCCAAGGATATATAAGAATTACCGCTGAGCCTCCCCGGACGTATTTCCTACAAAAGAATTGACAATCCTGACCCTTGTGTTATAATAATACTCCATTAAAATATAATAGTATGTAATAAGCAAGGGAGAAAGATATGCGTAGCGACAAGATAAAGAGAGGTCTGGAAAGGGCCGGCAACAGAGCACTTCTTTACGCAACCGGTTTAAGCCGTTCGGATATGATAAAGCCGTTTATAGGAATATGCACCAGTAATACGGACCTTATTCCCGGCCATGCCGGCATGAGGCGGCTCGAGCGTTTTATAGAGCGCGGCGTCGCATCCGGCGGAGGCGTGCCGTTTATATTCGGCGTACCCGGTATCTGCGACGGAATAGCAATGGGCCATTCCGGGATGAAATATTCCCTGCCAAGCCGGGAGCTTATCGCTGATATAATAGAGGCCATTATAAAGGCCCATTCACTGGACGGCCTTGTGTGCCTTACTAATTGCGATAAGATAACCCCGGGCATGATGATGGCCGTGGCCAGGTTAAACATACCCGCGGTGGTCGTCACCGCAGGACCCATGCTTTCGGGAAGATATAAAGGCAAGAGGTTGTCTCTGGTAAGGGATACATTTGAAGCGGTCGGCCGTTTCAAAAAGGGAGAGATCTCGCAACATGAATTGAGCTGTTTGGAGATGGAGGCGTGCCCCGGGTTCGGGTCCTGCCAGGGATTGTATACCGCTAATTCGATGGCCTGTATCGTTGAGGCGATGGGCATGAGTTTACCCGGCTGTGCGACAGCGCTTGCCGTTTCGGCGAAAAAGGAGAGGATCGCGCTTGAAAGCGGAGAGAAAGTCGTAGGGCTTGCCAGGAGAAATGTCCTGCCGAGGACGATTATGAGAAAAGAGGCCCTTGAAAACGCGATAATCGTTGACATGGCAATGGGCGGTTCAAGCAATACAGTCCTCCATATCAAGGCGATAGCAAACGAACTTGACATAGACCTGCCTCTGAAGCAATTCGATGAAATAAGCCGCCGCACGCATCATATCGTAAACCTGAGGCCGGGCGGAGAATATTTCATGGAGGACCTCGACGCAGCAGGCGGGATGCCCGCTGTCCTAAAAAGGTTAAGGAATAAGTTAAATGACGTGGATACTGTAAGCGGCAAAAAGATAAGCAAAATCGCGCGCGAATGCGAGATCTATGACAACGACGTTATAAGGCCGCTTAACAACCCGTACCACAAGGAAGGCGGGATGGCCGTGCTTTACGGCAATCTCGCTCCGGATGGCGCCGTTGTTAAACAGAGCGCCGTAAATAAAAAGATGCTCGCCTTCAGGGGAAAGGCGCGGATCTTTGATTCCGAAGAAAGCGCCATGCAGGCACTGTTGGCGAGAAGGATAAATAAAGGTGAGGTAATAGTGATCAGGTATGAAGGGCCGAAGGGCGGCCCCGGTATGAGGGAGATGCTTTCTCCTACGTCGACCGTAGTAGGCATGGGGCTGTCCAACCATGTCGCTCTTATAACGGATGGGAGGTTTTCAGGCGGGACAAAGGGGCCTTGCATAGGCCATATCTCGCCCGAGGCGGCAATCGGTGGACCGCTGGCTGTGGTGAAAAACGGAGACATTATCTCCATAGATATATCGGCCAGAAAACTGGAGGTCAAGGTCAGCGACAGGGAAATTAAAAACAGGATGTCAAAATGGTCACCGTCCAAGCCTTCTATTGATGAGGGGTATCTTAAGCGTTATGCGGAGATGGTCACCCAGGCCAGTGAAGGCGCGGTATTAAAGAAATAGTGTAAAGCCACTGCAGTTGAACCAATAGCGTAACGAAAAAATTATGAAACTAAAGGGAGCGGAGATATTACTAAAATCGTTGCAGGAGGAAAGAGTCGAGGTAATATTCGGCTATCCGGGCGGGTCTGTCCTGCCGCTTTTTGACGCCCTTTACGACGCGCCGATAAAATTTATCCTGACGAGACATGAGCAGGGCGCGGCTCATGCGGCAGACGGATACGCCAGGGCGACCGGAAAGGCCGGGGTCTGTATAGCTACCTCAGGACCCGGTGCGACAAATCTGGTTACGGGCCTTGCGACCGCTTATATGGATTCCGTGCCCGTAGTGGCGATAACCGGCCAGGTCAAGACGCATCTTATCGGCAACGACGCCTTTCAGGAGGCGGATATTACCGGCATAACACGGCCTATCACAAAGCATAATTATCTTGTGAAGGACGTAAAGGACCTTGCAACTGTCGTTAAAGAGGCGTTTCATATAGCTTTGACAGGCAGGCCGGGCCCTGTTTTAATAGACCTTCCCGTGGATATTAC
>JAUWWU010000121.1 GCA_030616695.1 Candidatus Omnitrophota bacterium
GAGAAAACAACATTCGGTACGCTTTCGTAATCTATAGTCTCCCTTTTAATGCCGGCTATGTCCTCAGCCGCTATAATGCCTTCTTTATATGCGACGTGAGCATACATGGGCGTATCCACGACATCGCCTACGGCATATATATTATCTATATTCGTCCGCATCCTATCGTCCACTGCGATAAACCCGTTTTTCAGCTTAACGCCTGCTTTTTCAAGGCCGATACCGCCCGTGTTGGGGGCTCTGCCTATAGCAGTCAGGGCGTATTCAAATTCCATTTTCTTTTCTGCGCCGTCTGTCTCTAAAACCGCTTCCAGGAAATCTCCTCTTTTATTCAACGCTTTGACCTTCGTATTTACAAGTATGCTTATACCTCTTTTTTTAAGGCTTCTTATAAGGGCCTTTGATACATCTTCATCCGTAAAAGGCAAAATACCCGGCATCATCTCTACCAGCGTGACCTTTGCTCCGAAAGACGAAAATATAGAAGCGAATTCCATGCCTATTGCCCCGGCCCCTATTACAAGCAGCGTCCGGGGAACCTTTTCCAATTTTATTGCCTCACTGCTTGTCAAAACTCTTTTCCCGTCAACGGCTGTATTAAGCGGGGCCTTCGGGCTTGAACCGGTAGCTATGATTATTTTAGCCGCTTCTATCTCTTTTTCCTTCCCGTCTCCTAACTTGACGTTTATTTTATTTCGAGAGGCCATACTTGCCCTGCCGGCAATAAACTCTACCCCGTATTTCTTAAACAGGCTCTTAAGGCCTGTTTTTAACTGAGAAACCGCGGCCTGCGAACGGGCGACCACCTTTTTCATATCGGGCGCCTTAACCAGAACATCTATGCCGCAATCTCCTGCTTCTTTCATTAAAGAAAAAAGTTTGGAGCTATGGACAATGGATTTGACCGGGATGCATCCTTCGTTGAGGCAGGTGCCTCCCAATCGCGCCTCGTCAATATCTATAACACAGGCCTTTTTCCCAAGCTGGCAAAGTCTGAGCGCCGAGACGTATCCCCCCGGCCCGGAACCGATTACTGCCACATCATATACTTTTGACACGCCGATGCCTCCATTCTACGCATCAGAATCGCAGGAAAAAGTCCATATACGGATTCTCAAAGTGCTTTGACATCTTTTTGTAATGATGGCTTACCGCCAGGATCGTAATGCCCACAAGCACCAGGATCGTAGCCACTATTATAGATAACAGTAGAGGGTATATGACTATCAAAATCCCCGCGACAATAAATAAAATACCTGCTAACATTGTAATGCCCTTTCTTTTTTGGCTATATCTTAATGAAGAATTTCTCCGGGATCTTCCCGTTTTGATCAAAAATTATGCCTTCTGACTTAAGAAGGTCTCTTTTAAACCTCTCCCCTGACTTTCGCCTGCCGCCGGTCAGGCCCAGGCGGCAAGGCGTCGGGGAAAATCCGCCGACCCGCCTGTCTGAATTTACGACGCGATGGCAGGGTATCGTTAAAGGAAACGGATTTTTTGCCAAGGCGCCGCCTACCGCTCTGGCAGATTTTATCCCTATGCGGCGGGCAAGGGCCTTATATGTGATGACCTTGCCGTTCGGGATCCGCCTGAGAGCGCGATAGACCCTCCATTGAAATCCTGACGGAGCTTTTTGGCGACTCAATTTTTCATCATTACTACATATGTTTTATTGCCGACTGCATCAACGGGAGAACGGCTTCCACTTCGCTCTTTGTCATCCGCCCGAGTTTTGAAAACCTCCACTCATCCGGCTGGACCATATTTTCCCGCGTCAACTGCAATTTTTTTTCGCCGTCGTTATATGAAAATACGCCGATAGTCACTTTTGTATTTTCAAATTCCTTTGTCTCGTAAAAAATCTTTTTGTCCAGACTTGCATCGTATGGCATCTATACCTCCCCTGTGAATTTATGCCGCTGCTTTAAGCAATTGCGGCGAAGCTACCTTTCTTTTATTATTTTATCAAATAAGAGCGGGAAAATACCGTTTAAAAATAAAAAACCCTTGGCCAGAAGGCCCATATTCAGCTCCCGCCTCGGCCGCTTCGCCATATCTATTATGGCACGAGCAACCGTGCGGGGGTCCAAGTTATCCAGGGCGTGATGCGTAACCTTGCTGTCATGTTTTATCTTTTTTGAAAAATCCGTTTTTACCGAAGGCGGCCTGATAATCGAGACCGCTATATTATGCTTCTCGGTTTCGGAGCGCAGGCTTTCCATAAAACCTTCTATCCCGAATTTACTCGCGCAATAAATAGACCTGTAAGGAACCCCTCTTCTGCCGATTATCGAACTTACGGTTATTATGTGACCCGACCGCTGTTTTATCATACACGGCAGAATACAGCGCGTGACCTTAATGGTGCCGAATAGATTTATATCAAGCGCGCTTTTAGCCCTTTCTAAATTCATATCCGCCACCCTGCCTACATAACTAACTGCGGCATTATTGACCAATATATCGACCCTGCCGTATTTCTTTAGCGTCTCTCCGACAAGCGTTTTAACGTCTTCCTCTTTTGATATGTCGGTAGGGCAGGACATATGCCTTCCGGGGGTATCCTTCAACTCGTCAAGGAGCTCTGCAAGTAATTCGCCCCTGCGTGCGGCAAACACCACAGAAGCGCCTTCTTTAGCGAAAAACAACGCGGCCTCCCGCCCTATGCCCCCTGAGGCGCCTGTTATGACGACGATTTTATTACGCAGATCGATTGCCATTCCCCGCTCTGTTTTTCCGTTCGGCTATGTCTTTTTTAAAGACGGGACCGGAAAAGACCCCTTGCCTATCTTTAATGTTGTTTTAGAAGGATTGGTTTGCCACGGCCATAATGCGACATATATATATTCGCCGTTAGGCTCTTGTTTAAAATAGAAAGACTGTTCGATCCGCAGCCCCCCCATGCTATTTACCAACTCTCCCACATTTTTAGGGAACGTCGCGTATCTTCCGGGAGATTTGACCGATTCGCCTATCTGCTTCCGCACTAGGTCGAGCAATTTATCCAGATCTTTGGATTCGAAGACCGCCTCAAAATACTTATCCGGCTCTTCGGACGGCCGCACCTCAAGCTCCAGCGCGTTTTTAATTTCCTCCACTAATCCCATATGACCTCCTTTAAACCTTAAACCTTATATTTAAGATGTCCCCGTCGCAGACGGTATAGTCCTTCCCTTTTATCATGAGCTTGCCGGCTTCTTTCACCTTGTTTTCGCTGCCCAATTTTACAAGGTCATCGTATTTGATGACCTCAGCCCTTATAAACCCTCTTTGCATATCCGTATGTATGGCCCCGGCCGCCTCAGGCGCCACAGAGCCCTTTCTTATCGTCCATGCCCTGACCTCTTTATTTGCGGTCGTAAAAAATGAGATAAGGCCCATAGCCTCATAGAGAATACGCGTAAGCTTATCTATGGGCGGCTCGTCTATGCCGAGATCTTTTAAAAAGGCCTCTCTCTCGTCCGGCTCCAGCCGAAGCAGCTCATCCTCGACCTTGGCGGAAATCAGCATGATATATATCTCTAGGCCCCTGTATTTCAAAATCAGGTCTTCGGATAAGGCCGGTTTCTTTAAATCGCCTTCGCCGGTATTCAAGACTATAAGCATCGGCTTGATCGTGAGAAAGGGATAGCTTGAAATGATCTTTTTCTCTTCGCCGGTGATATCGAGAAGGCGCAAAGGCAGCTCTTTCTCCAATTGGGCCTTGAATCTCAGGAGTAAGGCCTTTTCCC
>JAUWWU010000162.1 GCA_030616695.1 Candidatus Omnitrophota bacterium
CCAGGTGCATCACATATGCGCCCTGGGCTATGGCTATTTTGTACCCGTTTTTTATGGCCCGGATCGAATACTCGGTATCTTCAAAATAGCCCAGTCCGTATCCTTCCGACCAGAAACCTATTTTCTGTATCACTTCCCGCTTGATCAAGAAACAAAAACCGATGGCCGCCGCTGTTTCTATATAAGTGCCTTTATTCTTTTTATACACTTCGCGGCCTATCTCTTCCCACCTCCTGCCAAAAGGTCTTTTTGCGCCGTAGTTACTTAAGGGATTGACGACTCCTATTTTTTCATCCCGGCCGGCCACAGCCGCCATCTCCGTCAGCCAGTTCTCCGTAACAAGCGTATCGTTATCAAGTATGCATACATATTCCGCATCTGAGGCGCGCATACCCTGATTTGCCGCCTTTGAATTTCCGAGATTCTCTTCGTTTCTTATAAGAAGGACGTCTATATCCTTCCTTTTTTTAAGGGCCTCCAGATAGAGCCGGGTATCACTGCCGCTTGCGTTGTCAACGATAATAAGGCAGTAAGGGAATCTTGTGCAGCGTATAACGCTATTTATACACTGCTCCGTCAGCTGCTTCATATTCCACACCGGAATCACAATATCGCACCGCATCCCGTACTTACCAGCCTTTCCTGATAGTCTTTATAACCTTATCCACATCCTCGTCCGTAAGGCCCGCATGTAAAGGGATGGAAATGTAATTAGCTTCTACTTCATTCATGACGGGAAGTTGGAGGCGCTTGCCTCCGAATATCGGATACACATCGCACCGGATATGGACCATATGGGTTTCTATGTCATTGTCTTTCATCATTTTTATAAAGTCGTCCCGCCGCTCAACGAGGATAGTAAAGAGCCAATTTCCGCTTTCCTGCTCTTTCTTCCCCCGGAGTAATGTCAATCCCGGGACATTGCTAAGCGACTCCCGATATCTTTCGACGATCTCCCTCCTCCTTGCATTGACCGCCGCAAGGTCATCAAGCTGCACGGAGAGCATGGTGGCCGTAACATCGTTCATGTGGTATTTAAACCCGGCCTCTTTGACCTTAAACTTCCAATATATATCGCCTTTAAATGTCCTGTCTATCCCATACCATCTCAACAGCTTACCGCGCTTATAGGCATCGTGGTCTTTACAGACAAGCATCCCTCCGTCTACGGAAGTGATCTGCTTTATTGCCTGAAATGAAAAACAGGTAAAATCGCTGATCGTGCCGATATATCTATTTTTATATTTGGCGCCCAAGGCATGTGCCGCATCTTCTATCACAGGTATCCCTTTTTCTTCCGCAATCTTCAATATCCCGTCCATGTCGCAAGGCTCGCCGCCCCAGTGGACGATCAATATAGCTTTTGTCCTTGGGGTGAGCTTCTCTTTTATGCTCCGGGGATCGATATTAAGCGAGTCTTTCTGGATATCGGCAAAAACCGGTTTCGCCTTCTGGTGAAGAATAGGTATATTGGTCGCCGAACATGTCAGGGGCGCGGCGATAACCTCATCCCCGTCACCCACATTTGACAGGACAAGCGCCAAATGCAATGCGGAAGTGCAGGAATTTACCGTAAGGGCGCTCGAAAGGCCGAACATCTTTTCAAACTTCTTCTCAACCCTGTTCACGGCCGGCCCCTGCCCTATCCAGTCGGTTTTGAGGATCTCGGCCAATGCCGGTGCGGCCTTCTCCGAAATATATGGCTTGAACATACGTATCATATCACACCTTGATTTTTTTTCCGTTTGCGTCGAATATGCGGAATTTTGCAAGTTTTAGCTTCTGCAGCATAAATTTCAAACCGACTAACAATATCCCAAAACCGTATGCAACCGATCTTCTGAATGATATGGAAGATGCCTCTTTATTATAATTGGTTGGTGAAGTTATCTCTCCTATTTTATAGTCTAAATATATCGCCTGCATTAATATCTCATTATCGAAGATAAAATCGTCCGAATTTTCCATAATGGGAAGATCTAGAAGAACATCCTTTTTAAATGCCCTGTATCCTGTATGATATTCGGAAAGTTTCTGCCCTGTTATAACATTATCAATAGCTGTTAATATACGGTTAGCTATATATTTATACAAAGGCATGCCGCCTTTGAGCGCCATGCCGCCTAATATACGCGAGCCAAGGGCCACGTCAAACATATCGGAAGTAAGGAGACCCGCCATGGCCGGAATTAACTTCGCCGGGTATTGATAGTCCGGATGGAGCATAACAACAATATCGGCGCCCCTGTTGAGGGCTTCTTTGTAACAGGTCTTCTGGTTCGCTCCGTAACCTCTATTAGCCTCATGGAGATAGGTTGCTATACCCATCTCCCCGGCTTTTTGCACGGTCTTATCGTGGCTCTTGTCGTCAACAAGGAGGATTTCATCAACCACGTCTTTAGGGATCTCACTATATGTCTTCTCGAGAGTCTGCTCCGCATTATACGCGGGCATGACCACTATAATCTTCTTACCGTTAAGCATATTCCCTTTATTCCCTGACCTCTAAACAAGGA
>JAUWWU010000139.1 GCA_030616695.1 Candidatus Omnitrophota bacterium
GATATAGAATTTGCCAGGAGGCGAAGGGTCCGCCTTATGACATTTGACAATGAGCCGGAACTTTATAAAATCGCCAAACATTATCCGGGCGCGCATGTGCTTGTCCGCATCAAAGTAGCTAATGAGGGAAGTATAGTGGAACTCTCTCTTAAATTCGGTGCGGATGCGGACCAGGCATTCTTTTTCCTGCGCAAGGCAAAGGCATTGGGCTTAGTGCCCGCCGGCGTCAGTTTTCACGTAGGCTCACAGTCCAGAAACGTCGAAAATTACCTCCAGGCCCTTGAGATCTCATCCGGCATCTTTAAAGAGGCAAAGGAAAACGGCATGCCCTTAAAGGTCCTGGATATCGGCGGAGGATTTCCTATCCAGCACTTCGACCACGAGATGGGCATAAATTTCGAAAGGATGGCGTCCCAGATAAGGCATCAGATGAAATCCCTGTTTGACAAAAAAGTCAAATTTATCGCCGAGCCCGGTCGGTTTTTAGTGGGGCCCGCCGGGATCCTGGTAACGCAGGTCATAGGAAGGACATTCCGAAACAATAAAAATTACTACTATCTGAATGACGGCATCTATGCCGATTTCTCCGGCATGGTATTTGATCATTGCAAATATGAATTCAAGACGCTGAGGCGGGGGCAGACATTCTTAAGCGCGCTTGCCGGGCCTACCTGCGATTCCTTCGATACCCTGTCTCTTAACGAGGAGATCCCCGAATTATATGCGGGCGATATCATTTACGTAAAAAACATCGGCGCTTACTCATGCGCAAGCGCCGTAGCTAACTTTAACGGTTTCCCGCCCGCAAAAATCGTCCTCGTTTAAAAGCCTTTTACTTCACTTCCAGCTCCGAGGCAAACCTTACCGGTTCTATCTTTTTATACCTTACCAGAGTCACTATGACATAGCTTACCTCACCTTTTAAATTCGCTTAATCTCTCCCACCATTCGTTGAGGGCCATTGCCTTTGCCGAAGACCATAGTTTTTTTGCGCTTTTTGTCTTAAGTAAAGCGGGGGCCTTTTTCATGAACTTAAATGCCTCTTTGTATCCGTGCTCTTCATATTCCTTTGCCTGGATAAGGCATTCTAAAATATCGGCATCTCTGGAGATAATAGCTTCTTTTGTATTTTGCTTATTATATTCCCTGCGCAGGCCCGATAACTCGCCCTTGACGGCTTTCGGCAAAGAGGCTATCTGTTCACCAAATGCCTTTTCCTCCGCTTCTTTAACCTTGATATACCTCTGTGACATCTTATGTAAGTCGTTTATGCGGGCTTCGTGCATATCATTAAAAAGTGTCATCAGGAGAACCTTATAAGGCGGTGTACCTTCCATGCAAGCTATGATATAGCCTATAACGGCGCACCTGAAACTATGCTCCGCGACTGTCTCTACATCCTTTATCCCTAAGACCCACCATCCCGAGCGCCTGACGCGTTTAAGCATTCCGGCTTCGGCGATAAAATTCAACAGGTTGGTTTCTTTATTTTTACTCATGCTGTGCCTTCGGCGGCCTTAGGCCGTTGTTTAGCGGCCTCATGGCAAAAAATAGCGCAGGCCATGGCAACATTAAAAGAAAGCGCCGCGCCTTTCATGGGAAGGCTTACTCTCATATCAAGGTGCTTTTTTATGCCATGCCTGATACCCTTGCCTTCGGAACCCAACACAAGGCACAGAGGAAAAGGCAGGTCTACATCGTTTATATCTTCTCCCTGTTCGACCACGGTGCCGACAACCCAGTATCCGGCCTTTTTTGCCTTTAGAATAACGGTCAGCATATTGTTGACCATTGCCACGGGAATGAAATTTTCACCGCCTGAGGCAACGTGCACTACCGTATCATTGACTTCGCAGCAACTGTGCTGCGGTATCACAACGGCAAACCCGCCGAAACAGGCCGTAATCCTTATTATAGAGCCTAAATTATGAGGGTCGTTTATGTTGTCAACGCATATCAAAGATAAACCCGTACTCTCTAGATTACCCAATAATTCCTCAAAGGGCGTATATCTGAATTTATCCGTTTCGGCCACGATCCCCTGAAGGCGGTCGGCGCGTTTAATCCTGGTGAGCTCTTTTTCGGAAACGTGTTTTACGGGTATGTCTGTAGATTTTATAGCATTGACTAGATGCGGGGCGTTGAAATTATCCTGCAGAAATATTCTCTTTATGCTTCCGGGATTTGCCTTTAAGCGCTCGAGGACGGAATTTTTGCCATACAGATACATTGAATTCTT
This sequence comes from Candidatus Omnitrophota bacterium, assembly GCA_030616695.1. Taxonomy (GTDB): domain Bacteria; phylum Omnitrophota; class Gorgyraeia; order JAHIPI01; family JAHIPI01; genus JAUWWU01. Next base: position 2,240 of record JAUWWU010000139.1, read on the forward strand.
AGCCATTTTTACTCTATTACGCGGTCTATTTCCTTCAACAGTATGTATTTGGGCATACTATTCTTCCTTTACTTCCGGTATAGGTTATTTTAGGCAGTTCAGTAAACGTGAACGACTAAGGCGGCGAAAAGGCAGGGCTCTATTAAAATACATCAGCTTTTGATATTAATATAGCCTGATAAAGTCGGGCTTGTCCTGCTATATATAACCATTACTCCCCAGAAGAGGAAAATAACGGCTGTAATGGCTGCGCCCAATAATAAATCGCTGATTACATTTTCCGAAATCAGAAATAATTCGCCGTTCCAAAAATGGTCTATTACCCCGAATAACGCGCCCCCATAAAACATCAAAGTCAGCCACCAGAGCTTTACGCCCTTTTTCCTGCTCCATACGGCAGAAGTAACTATGGCTCCCGCTAAAGGTACGGCATAACACATCGCGGTCTTCCTCCTTTTGCTTCATTCTAACATTTACGAATCAAAAAGTCCATACTATGGCTGCTCTATATCAAATTCTAATTTATCGCCTACGACCAGCCCGATTTTTTCCGCTGTCCCGGTATTCAATTCTAAAACATATTTTGCATCTACGTCAGGATTTATAGTGGGGTGGGGCTCTGACCCGGACGGCTGCACATCTACGGCTATGAAGACCGCCTCTTTATCCTCGTCGATCCAGATTATATCCAGAGGTATTAATGTATTCTTCATCCAAAAAGAGCGCCTTCCTTCTTCCTGATAAACAAAA
>JAUWWU010000035.1 GCA_030616695.1 Candidatus Omnitrophota bacterium
AACGCTTTTGCTTTTCCGAAAATTGCAGTGCTTGAAAGGGCCTCGCGCGGCCACAAACCGATACACATCTCAAAGTGCGATAATGCGTCTTCCGGCCAGCCTACTTTTAAATAGGCCGAAGCAAGCCTGCCTTCCGCATAAGGCAGCCATTCCGAATCAGGGGAATAGACAATCGCCTTTTCAAGGCTCGTAATGGCGCTTTCATACCCTTTCAGTTTATAATCAGTTTCGCCCAGCAGATAATAAACCTTACCCGTATCTTCTACAAGCGGGAAGCTCTGGATAAAGAAATTCATCTCACGCTTAGCTTCATCAAGCCTTTGCATCTGGTATAGCATATCGCAGATCATATAATGCGCCTTGGAAGCCAGTATGTCGGAGGGGGATTTTTCAGCCATCTCCCTAAAAACGCCTATCGCTTTATCATATTCGCCGGTCTTATAATAGCACCATCCTTTTGAGTAGTGGGCGTATGCAATATATGACGAAAAGGGAAACTTGTCTATTGAATCCTGGTAATAATCTATGGCTTCATTATAATTCCCTAACGCGAAATGCGTCTCGGCGAGCCAATATATGATATCTTCGATAAAAACTACGCCTTCGGGCTTCCCTGCTATGTATTGGAATTCATATAAAGCGCGGTCAAAGCTGCCAAGTTTAAAAAGAGATTGGCCGAGTAAAAGGCGGGCTTCTATAATCCTGTCGCTGTCCGGGTGATCACCTATAAAGGAAAGAAACCTTGCTTCGGCTATCTCGTAAAATTCATCTTCAAATGCCTGTTTCGCAAAAAGGAAATCCCTGCTTTCGTCGGCATGGGCATGGAGAGAGAAGACAAAAAGGCCTAGGGTTATATATGAATATAATAATATTAATATATGCAGCTTTTTAGCTGATTTATAGGGGGGTATCATCGTATTTAGCTATTATAGTTAAATTAGCCCATTTAGAGGCAAGAGTGGATTATACCACTACGGCCCGCCGAAATCAAGGAACATCAGGAAAATTATCGCGTTAAACCAGCCTTGATTGTTCCTTGATTCCGAGTTGGCGACCAACGGGAGTCCCCGAAGGGGATAAAACGAGGTCAAGTAAAATTAAGGACTGAGGACTTCTTTGAGGTAGGAACCTGTGTAAGAGCGCTTATTTTTTATTACGCCTTCGGGGCTTCCGCAGGCAACCAGCTCCCCTCCTGCATCCCCTCCTTCCGGGCCAAGGTCTATAATATAATCAGCGCATTTGATCACATCGAGATTGTGCTCGATTACGACAACAGTGTTTCCCGTGCTTACCAGGGCTTGCAGGACATTGAGAAGTTTATCTATATCGGCAAAATGCAAGCCCGTAGTCGGCTCATCGAGGATATACAGCGTTTTTCCCGTGGCCCTCTTGGAAAGCTCGGCCGATAACTTTATCCGCTGCGCCTCGCCGCCGCTAAGAGTCGTGGCTGACTGGCCAAGGCATATATAACCAAGCCCTACGCTGTTTAATGTCCGGAGTTTATTTTTTATGGCGGGTATATTTTTGAATATATCGAGCGCCTGCTCCACGCTCATATTGAGGACATCGGAAATGGAATGCCCTTTATATTTGACTTCGAGCGTCTGCTCGTTAAAACGGCTTCCTTTGCAGACTTCGCACCTTACGTAAACGTCGGGTAAAAAATGCATCTCTATCTTTTTTATCCCGTCGCCCGTGCAGGCCTCGCATCTGCCGCCTTTAACGTTAAAACTAAACCTCCCCGGCCTATACCCCCTCATCCTGGACTCGGGTAATTTACTGAACAGGTCGCGGATAGGGCCAAAAGCACCTGTATATGTCACCGGATTGCTCCTTGGGGTCCTGCCTATAGGAGACTGGTCTATGACAATAGCTTTATCGATATTTTCCATGCCGAGTATGGCCTTATGTTTACCTGGCTTTAATCTTGATTTGTATAGCTTTTTTGCAAGCGCCCTGTATAATATCTCGTCGATAAGCGTGCTCTTTCCGGAACCGGATACTCCCGTAACGCATACAAAAAGCCCCAGCGGGATCTCAATATTTACATTTTTAAGATTATGTTCCCGGGCATCGACGATCATAAGGGATCTTTCCTTAACGACCGTCCTCCTTTTTTTCGGCACCTCGATCCTAAGTTCTTTATTAAGATAACCGGCTGTCAGCGACTTTTTATTATCAAGAATAGCCGACGGCGGACCGGAGGCGACTATGCGGCCGCCGGCTTCGCCTGCGCCGGGGCCCAGATCTATAATATAATCGGCCTTCCTTATAGTGGTCTCGTCATGCTCTACGACCACAAGCGTATTGCCCAGATCCCTCAATTTTATAAGCGTATCGAGGAGTTTTCTATTATCCTTCTGGTGCAGTCCTATGCTGGGCTCGTCCAGAATATAAAGGACGCCTACGAGTCCCGCTCCTATCTGGGTGGCAAGCCTTATTCTCTGTGCCTCTCCGCCGGAGAGAGTCGAGCTTACCCTGTCTAACGTAAGATAGTCAAGGCCTACATCGGACATAAACTGTAAACGGAGCCTTATCTCCTTTATCACTTCCTTGGCTATGACTTGCTCGGCCTTCGTCAGCTTTAAGTCCCCGAAGAACAGTTTGGCATCTTTTATGGACATCTTCGCAACGCCGATGATATTCTTGCCGTCTATTGTCACAGCCAGGCTTTCTTTTCGCAGGCGCTGGCCGGAACATGACGGGCACGGCTGCTCGCTCATATATTTATTGATCTCTGTCTTTATGAAATCGCTTTTAGTCTCCCTGAAGCGCCTCTCAAGATTTGGCACGATCCCCTCAAAATAGCCGCCTCTGTCTTCGTCGCCGTATAGTATGATCTCTTTAGTGGATTTGGGGAAATCTTTAAACGGGGCATAAACGTCAAAATCGTAATCCCGGGCCACAGAGCGAAGCAGCCTTCTGTAATAAAGGACTATCCCCCTTCCGCCCCTTTTCCACGGGGCTACTGCCTGTATGAGGGGCCTTTTCTTGTCAGGGATCACAATGTCCGGGTCTATTTTCATCTTGTTTCCCAGCCCGCCGCATGCCGAGCACGCGCCGTACGGGCTATTAAATGAAAACATCCTGGGTGTAAGCTCTTCATAACTTATGCCGCATCCTACGCAGGCATGAAGTTCGCTGAATAGAATATCCCCGGCGCCCTTTTTATTTTGCCTCTCCTCCGTAATGATCAAAGAACTTCCGCCTATCTTTAGCGCCGTCTCGACGGAGTCCGCAAGTCTCTTTTTTACTTCATCTTTAATAAGCAGCCTGTCGACAACAGCTTCAATCGAATGCTTCAGCTTTTTATTCAGGCGGACATCCCTGTCTAATTCCACTGTCTTGCCGTCGACGCGCGCCCTTACGAAACCCTCTTTACGTATTTCGTCAAATACGTCTCTGTGCTCGCCCTTTCTGCCCCTCACAAGAGGAGATAAAATAATAATATTTTTACCGCGCTTCAGCCCAAGTATCCTTTCCACGATCTCCTGCGTACTTTGCCTCGCTATTTCTTTTCCGCATTTATAACAATGCGGCCTTCCTATCCTTGCGAAAAGCAATCTGAGATAATCGTATATTTCTGTAGCGGTTCCTACCGTGGAGCGCGGATTCCCGCCGGCGCTTCTTTGCTCGATACTTATCGCCGGAGAAAGCCCTTCTATGTATTCAACGTTGGGCTTCTGCAGCTGTTCGAGAAACTGCCTGGCATAACTGGAGAGGCTCTCCACATATCTTCTTTGCCCCTCCGCATATAGCGTATCAAAGGCAAGAGACGACTTTCCTGAGCCGCTTAAGCCCGTTATGACAACAAGCTTGTTACGTGGGATTTTTACGTCGATATTTTTGAGATTATGCTCTTTTGCGCCTTTTATAAAAATATGGTCTTTTTCCATAGCTTCCAACATGGGGACGTTTCACTTTGTCGCAACTTCTTGTGCATCAACATGTTACAAGTGGGCATTTTCCACTTTTACAAACTAGTTATTCCAAAAAATGGAAATCGGCGTGTTGCAACGTGTTTATTTGTAAAGGGTTGCAGCGAAGTGAAACGTCCCCTTTCTTGTCTCTTTTTGTAAAGGCGGGGTCAGGCAACAGTCTATTGCCTGACCCCTTTAGCTACGTAAAACTACTTATCTCCTTCTCTTCTTCCTTTTGCCGCCTCTCACCATCTTTGCCATGGAGACATCGCCCTTTTTGTCTACAAAATAGAGATAACCCTTCTTCTTTTTTACCCCGCATTTGTAGACCTTTTCTCGGCCGCCTCCCCTTTTCCTGCCTCGTGCCATCTTTGCGCGGGAGACATCGCCTTTCTTGTCGACAAAGTAGAGGTAGCCCTTTTTTCTTTTAACACCGCATTTTGCGACTTTGATTGCCATCTATTTCACCTCCCTTCGATTATAAATTAAAAGATCAGTTGCCTATTATTGCCGAAGTTACAATATTTTTCAATGTCGCGACCGCCGAGAGCGCGGCGAGGTAGCTTGTCTTCGGATTATCCGGCATCGGCACATTTTCCGTAACCGCCCTCAGCTTCCCGAAATCGCCTTTTAACTGCACCTCATGGCTGTTTGACTTATAATCCGGTGAGGTGACTATGCGGATCTTTGTTTTCCCGGCGCCCAGGCCGCACAAACTCAATGTTGCCGAAACATTGACATTTTTCGGAAAACCCTTCACTGCCTCCTCTGCCGTCCCCTCAAAGATGACAGTTTCTTTTTTTATTCCGTCCAAATCTATATTGTTCTCGATTATGTACGGGGCGCCTCTTAACCCGGCAGGCGGCTTTCTTGTAGTCAGGGTAACGGATTCTACCCCTGCCATCATGGCGCTCTTTACGCCGTCGAGACCGCATATGGCGCCGCTCGGCAGATATATCTTTGCCCCCTTGCCTTTGGCCAACTCAAGAATATCGCCCCTGCCTAAAAGCCCTCCCGTAGACATTATCATTACATCCTTACCCGCCGAAAGGGCCTCTTTTGCTATTTCGTAAGAAACCGCACCCGATGCTGCTTCGATAATAAGGTCGCATTTTTCTATAAGTCCTTTTCTCGTCAGGGCATCTCGCTTGACTCCTAATCCGGCCTGAAGCTTACGGACCTTTTCCTCGTCTATATCGCATAGACCGGAGAGTTCGATAGAGCCGGAAAACCTGTGTAAAATGGCATCTGCGATAACCCCGCCTATTGTCCCGCAACCTATAATGCCTGCTTTTATCATATCAATATCCTGAAACAGCCGCTCCGCTTTTATCTTCCGTAACCCGCAGCATTCTTTCCAGAGACTTACGCGCCCTTTTTGCTATTTCATCGGGGACCTTGACTTCGTAGACCAGCATCTCGAGAGAATGCACTACCCAGCCCAGCGTTGTCAGCTTCATGCTGGGGCAGATAAGATGTTCCGTCGGCAGATAGAATTTTTTTTGCGGGTTTTCCTTTCTCAATTTATACAGCATGCCGCTTTCCGTCCCTATTATGAATTCGTTGGCGGTGGAGGATTTGACAAATTTAAACATCCCTCCCGTGCTGCAGATATGGTCGGCAAGGTGTAAAACGCCGGGGTTGCATTCGGGATGCGCCACAAACTCCGCGTTCGGATGGTCTTTCTTCGCCTTTATCACTTCCTCTTCCTGGACCCTGATGTGCGTCGGGCAAAAGCCTTCCCACAGGATTATTTTTTTCTCGGGGACCCGCGCCTGGACATATCTGCCGAGATTTTTATCGGGGATAAATATTACTTCTTTATTCTCAAGGCTCCTTACCACTTCTATCGCATTACTTGAGGTGCAGGAAATATCGCTTTCGGCCTTGACTTCGGCAGAGGAATTGACATAGCACACTACGGCGGCATTTGGGTATTTCTTTTTCATGGCAATAAGTTTTTCGGCGTTTATCATGTCCGCCATGGGGCAACCGGCCTCTTTTACGGGCAAAAGCACCAGTTTGCCGGAATTGAGAATCGAGGCGCTTTCGGCCATAAAACGGACGCCGCAGAATACGATAACCTTCGCATCGGCCCTTACGGCCGCCTGGCTGAGCGCCAAAGAATCGCCGCTTATATCGGCAATGTCCTGAACCTCATCACGCTGATAATTGTGGACCATGATAACGGCGTTTCTTTCCTTTTTAAGCTCTGTTATCTTTTCTTTAAGGTCCTGTATATATTGCTCGTCTGTCTGCCGCGTATAAATCATTTTTATTTCACCTTTATAATAGAATTATCTATAAGCCTTGTTTTCCCGAAATAGGCCGCGAGTGCGATCAAGACTTCGCCTTTTAAGGTTTTGATATCTTTAAGCCCTGCCGTATCCACAATCGCAATATATTCGATCTTTGCGGAACTATTTTTGTTGATCGAATCCTTCATGCGTTTTATGATATTGGCGGCTCTCCTCTCGCCGCCTCGTATAAGGTCTTTTGCCAGTAAAAGGGACTTAAACAGGACTGCTGCTTCGCGTCTTTCTTTTTTACTTAAATATGCATTGCGCGAACTCGTCGCAAGGCCGTCTTTTTCCCGCACGGTGGGGAGTATCCTTATATTGACGGGTATATTCAGGTCCCTTGCCATTCTCTTTATTATAAATGCCTGCTGCGCGTCCTTTTGCCCGAAATAAACGTTATCCGCCGGTATGATATTGAATAATTTTGCGATAACCGTTGCGACGCCCCTGAAATGGCCCGGCCTGAAACGGCCGCAGAGGTTTTCGGATATATCTTCCGCGTCCACATAGGTAGAATGGGTGGGTGTATACATGTTTTTTGTATCTGGGTAAAAAATAATGTCTACGCCGGCTCTTTTCGCCAATTTTTTATCTTCGATGAAATTCCGCGGATAGCGCTTATAATCTTCGCGGGGGCCGAATTGGGCGGGATTGACGAATATGCTTATGGCGACGACGTCGTTTTCGCACCTCGCTTTTTTTACAAGGCTCAAGTGCCCTTCATGTAAACAGCCCATCGTAGGGACAAAGCCAACCCGCCTGCCTTTTTGCCTGAGCGAGGAAACGTAGCTATGCGCTTCTCTGGGAGTTCTTATTATCTTCATCTGCCGTTTATTATGTATATCGCCGATAGCCATATTGAGCACCGGGTGTATTGCCATCGGAGAAATCTCGTTCATGCCGAATATGACGAAATCCCTTTCGTGCATCCGGGGATGAGGGATTGCGATATTATTGTCCCGGATAACCCGGTCTCCGTATAGCAATATGTCCAGGTCTATAGTCCTCGGCCCGTTTTTACCTTGCCTGACCCTGCCAAGCGTTTTCTCTATCCGCAAAAGCCTTGAAAGAAGTTCGTGCGGACCTAAAGACGTCTCTACCTCCACTACGCTATTAAGGTACCTCCCCTGCAAAGAGTTCCCTATGGGATGGGTGTCATATACCGATGAACGCCCCTTTAAAGTTATCCCTTTTTCCAGCGCAATCTTTCGCAGGGCTGACTCTATAAAAAATTTTCTCGGGAAAATATTTGATCCCAAACCGATATAGGCCTTATTCATCGGCTGTGCCTGTTAAATCACTTTTTTGATCCGTTCGACCGCTTCTTTAAGACGCCCTTCCGATACGGTAAGGGCGAAGCGCACATACCCTTCTCCGTTGGGCCCGAATCCCACGCCCGGAGTCGCTACAATATCGGCCTTATCTAAAAGATGCTTTGCCATCCTTATGGAATCAAACCCCTTCAGGCACCCGGACCATACGTAAAAGGTCGCCTTCGGCTTATTGACCGTCCAGCCTATAGAATTCAGCCCGTCGCAAAGTATATCGCGCCTTTTCTGATACATGGCTTTGAGCGACCCTATATAGTTATCGTAATTTTTAAGCGCGACTATGCCCGCGCGCTGTATAGCGGTAAATATGCCCGAATCTATATTGGATTTTACTTTCCTTATAGCCGAGACTATCTCTTTATTTCCGACGACAAAACCTATCCTCCAGCCTGTCATGTTGAACGTCTTGGAAAGAGAATGGAATTCAACTCCTACTTCTATTGCCCCCTTTGCCGAAAGAAAGCTGGGGGGCTCATAACCGTCAAATGCGAGCTCCGTGTATGCGGCGTCATGGCAGACTATTATATTAT
>JAUWWU010000023.1 GCA_030616695.1 Candidatus Omnitrophota bacterium
GGAAGAGGAAGCGTCCGATGAAGAACCTGCGGCTGCTAAACCTGGCGAAAATATCTGAAAAGGATATTTCGAGGCGCGAGTTTATTAAGCTCCTCTTTAAAGCGGGCCTTTTTCTCTACGCTGCGCCCGTATTAGTAAACGCTTTTAAACTGGGAAATGTTTACGCGAAAACAAAAAAGGCAGACGGTTTAAAAGAAGCTATGTTCTACATAAAGCTCGACTCAAAAACCGTCCAATGCCTCCTTTGCCCGCACACCTGTGTCCTGCAGGAAGGGACCAGAAGTTTCTGCCGCGTCAGAGAAAATATATCCGGAAAACTATACTCGCTTGTCTATGAATCGGCCTGTGCTGTCCACGTAGACCCTGTTGAGAAAAAGCCCGTCTATCACATGCTGCCCGGCAGCCTGGCATATAGTATAGCAACGGCCGGTTGTAATCTCAGGTGCAAATTCTGCCAGAATTGGCAGATATCGCAAATGCCCCCCGAAAAAACAAATAACATAAAGCTGTCCTGTCGAGATGTTGTTAAAAAAGCGAGGGAGAAGGGCTGCCGTTCGATAGCATATACTTACTCGGAGCCAACTATTTTTTATGAATACGCAATAGATACAGCGAAACTCGCCAAAAAAGAGGGCATTAAAAACATCTTCGTAACAGCCGGGTTCATAAACCCCGAGCCCCTCAACGAGGCCTGTAATTACCTGGACGCCGCAAACGTCGACCTTAAGGGGTTTGATAAAAAATACCTAAAAGAGGTGTGCGCGGAAGACCTGGAGCCTCTCTTAGATGCGTTAGTCATATACAAAAAAAGGGGCGTCTGGCTTGAAATCACGAATTTAGTCGTCCCGACACTTAATGACGACATGAAGACAATAAAAAAGATGTGCGTATGGATAAGGGAAAACCTGGGGACCGGGACGCCTCTGCATTTTTCGCGATTCTGGCCTATGTATAAACTCAAGAATCTTTATCCGACGCCGATAGAAACGCTCATCGAGGCAAGGAATACGGCCTTAGGGGCCGGTTTAAAATATGTATATATCGGGAATATCCCTCATCATACGGCCAATAATACCTATTGCCCGAATTGTAAAAAATTGCTCATAGAGCGAAAAGGTTATACGGTAACCCTAAACAACGTCACCGGCTCAAGCTGCAAATATTGTTCGGAAAAAATCCCCGGCATCTGGGAGCCCTGACTCATTGGCTTATCTAATGAAAGAAAAAGCGAAGGTCCTCGCAGCTTCTTTTATCGCCTTAGGCGCTACAAGTATCAGCGCGCAAATATTGGTCCTGCGTGAACTCCTCAAGGCCTTTTACGGAAACGAACTCTCTATCGCCGTAATACTGGGCAGCTGGCTTTTACTCATTTCCGTCGGCAGCCTGGCCCTCGGAAAATTCGCCGACAGAATAAAAAATGAGGTCAAACACTTTTCTTGCCTGCTGATCGTCCTCTCTATCGCGACCCCCGCATCCTTATTGCTGTGCCGGATGATCAGGCCGGCGCTGGGCATTAATCCCGGGGAAATAATAGGCCTCACGGCCGTGCTGGCTTCTTCTCTGGTCGCCTTATGCGTCTTCTGCATCCCGTACGGATTTTTGTTCGCGCTCGGCTGCAGGATATACGCGCGCTTCTTTAGGGAGCAATCTGAAGGTGTAGGCGAGATCTTTTTCTCCGAAGCGGCAGGCGCCGTCATCGGCGGCAGTATAGTAAGCCTTATACTGCTGGGCAGGATAACCCCTTATCAGATTGCCTTCCTTTTCAGCGCATTGAATCTTGCGTTTGCCTTTATTTTACCGCGCATACTGGAGCCCAAAAGGCCCGGATTTGCAGCTTATCTGTCTCTCGGCCTTTTAGCGATAAGCCTCCTGGCATGGCCGGCCGGCGCGATCGACAGGATCGACGCTTTTTCGGAACGCCTGGCATGGCGGCCGTTCCGCTTACTGAAAAGCGAGGATTCTATCTACGGGAACATTTCCGTTATTGCCCGGGGCTCGCAGATAAATTTCTATTCAAACAACCTGTTCTTGTTCAGCGCCCCGGACAAATTAACCAGTGAGGAAACGGTCCACTATGCGCTCTTATCGCATCCTTGCCCGAAAAGCGTCCTTTTGGTTGGAGGAGGTATCGGCGGGGCCCTTGACGAACTCTATCAGTATGATCTTACGGCTATAGACTACGTTGAATTGGACCCGCTTTTAATCAAGGTAGCTGAGGAAGTAATGGGAGAAAGTTTAAAAGTCCGGTTAAAAAATCCTGTCTTGCGCATAATAGAAGGCGACGGGCGCTTACATATCAAAACCACCGACAGGGCATATGATATTATAATCTTATCTGCCCCGGACCCCCATACGATCCAGATAAACAGGCTTTATACAATGGAATTTTTTAAGGAGGTTAAGAAGCGGTTGAAAGAGGGAGGGATCCTATCCGTTACCTGCGAAGCAAACGAAAATTATATCGGCCCCGAGATGGCTGAATACATCAGGTCTATCTACAAAACTCTAAAGGAGACGGGATTCGCCGTCGCAATCATCCCAGGCGAAACCGTAAGATTCCTCGCCTCTCTAACTGACGCCGGCCTCCCCGCAATAAACGCCGGATACTTCCAAAAAATGCTTGATAAGAAAGGCGTGGAGACAGACTTTGTGAGGGACTACTATCTCAACAGCAAATTATCGCCCGGGAGGACCGCATACGCAAACCGTATAATAACGGATACAAAATATTCACCCGTAAATACGGACTTTAAGCCGATCTCATATTATCACGGCGTTATCCTCTGGGCGGCATATTTCCAGCCCGGGCTAAGGAGATTTTTTGGTTTTCTGAATGAAAGAAGGCTGTGGTATTCTCTATTGTTTATATATGCGCTGCTCCTTATTTTTTATACGACGAGAAAAAGCAAGAACAGGGCCGTTTTTATAGCAATAGGGACCACCGGGTTCTCGGAAATGGCTATAGAGATCAACATCATGCTGGCATTTCAGATTATATACGGCTATTTATATTATAAGTTGGGCCTGATCATCACGTTTTTCATGGCCGGCTTATTTGCCGGCGCTTATCTGACAACAAAGAGGCTCGGGCAAATAAAACTGCCTTTGGCGACGCTCAAAAAAACCAAAATTGCGCTGGGGCTGGTATCTTTTTTGCTTATCCCCGTATTTAAGGCCCTCTCGGCCCGGGCAACTATCTCGTCCGCATATATCGGGGCCAACTTGGCCTTTCCGCTATTGATGTTTATTACCGGCGCCATCGGCGGTATGCAGTTTCCGATAGCTAACAAGATAATACTCGGCAGGAAACCGGAAGTAGGTAAAGTGGCCGGGTCATTATATGGCACGGACATGATAGGGGCTATGCTTGGCGCCCTTTTAGTCGCAACGGTATTTATACCTATCATAGGCATATTCCAATGCCTGATAGCGGTCGGTGTTTTAAATATAATCAGCAGTATTATTATAAGGCCTGAGGCAAACCCCGTTAGCGAGGCACGCATAAAAACTTGACGTAGCGCTATCTCTATGATATACTTACCCCATATTATCGCTAGGAGGAGAAGATGAAAAAGGTTGAAGAGAGAAGGAAATTTATCAGGCTTGGGGTCCCCGTCGACTTAAGATATATCATTGAAGGCGAATCCGAAAGAAAGGAAACCACAACAAAAGACCTGTCATGCGAAGGCCTGCGTTTTACTGACACGCAGGAGATAAGGCAGGGGTCTCTTCTTGAGCTGAAATTGGACATACCCGACACACACAATCCGGTTCACATAAACGGAAAAGTGGCATGGGTAAAAAGGCTCTCAACCGAAGACAGTTCACCGTTTGAAGTGGGGGTGGAGTTTACGAAGATCGAAGAAGATAATAAAAACACGTTTTTAAAATACCTCTGCGATCTTATTTACGGACAGACCAGGATGATGGAAGGCAATCAAAAAGACAAAGGAGAATAAAGTGATCCCGCCGTCGAAAAGCGTCCTTATGCTATTACTGTTAGCCCTAGGCATTCTCACAATCAGCGGTTGCGCTGAGATAAACCCATTTGAAGCTCCGGGAGAAATTATGCGGCACCCTCTGGGCAGAGAGTCCATAAGAGTCGGGATGAGCAAAGAAGAGGTCATTTCGAAATGGGGAGAGCCGAACATAGTAAACTCTTTACCTACGATAGACGCGAGCGGAAGCCGGGGGGAAGAATGGGTTTATAAAGCCAAAAGGTATACGCCCGTCCCTATCGACTCGGGCTATCTACATAAAAACCAGTATCTTTATTTCGACGGGAATAACCTCACGCTTATAAGCGACGAACCGAAATAAAAACTCATTTGGCCGCAATACTTTCAGGCAGCGGCATAAATTTGCACTTATAACTTATCTCGCAATGGCAAGAAGGCATGCTCCATAAGTTATGTGCTCATTTGGCCGCAATACCTTTAGGCAGCGGCATAAATTCTCCCCGCTGATTCGTTTTGTTGTACAAAAAACGAATCAAAACGGCGGGGATCATTTACCCCGAAGGTAAGTATCGGATGAAGAAAAAATGGCTATACCTGTGCGGATGCCTTGTTGCTCCGCACATAATGTTTGTGGTGGGCATAGCCTTTCTTTCAAGAAAGGACCTGCAGCATAAATCTTTCGGCCTTAAACTGTGCCGGTGGTCCACCGCAGTCCTTATAATCGGCTCGCTGTCCTATTATATGTTTTTCACTCCTCTGGGGGGGCTAGATTAGGATTAATGGGAGAGTAAAATATGTTACTGACGATGTGCAAAGGCAAGATACATAAGGCCCGGATCACAAAAAAAGAATTAAACTATCACGGAAGTATAGGCGTAGATAAAAAATTACTGCGTGCCGCGGAAATCCTGCCGAATGAAAAGGTCCAGGTCGTAAATCTGAACAACGGCAAAAGGTTCGAGACCTACTGCATACAGGAAAAAGAAGGTTCCGGCATTATAGCCCTATACGGGCCGGCGGCGCGATTGGGCGAGGTGGGCGACGCCGTAATCATAATTTCTTACGGACTAATGGACCCCTCTGAGGCAAAAAAACAAAAAGTCAAGGTTGTGCATGTCGATAAAAACAACAAGGCAATCAAATGCTAGAGTTAATAAAATACCCTAATCCTATCTTAAAAAAGAAGTGTTCTCCCATAACGATCGTGGGCGGAGAAGAAGAAGACCTGTTCCAGAAAATGGTAAAGATGATGTACCTGAACCGCGGGATAGGGCTTGCGGCGCCCCAGGTGGGAATAAATAAACAGATGGCCGTCGTGGACATAGGAGACAAGCGGTTGTTGAAGCTTATAAATCCCGCGGTCGTAGAGGCGGACGGGACCGAAGAGATGGAGGAAGGGTGCCTTAGCATTCCGGATGTCTACATACAGGTAAAGCGGCCGAAGAGAATAAAAGTAAAATCATTGGATGAAAACGGGCAGGAGACCACTCTGGAGGTCAGCGGCCTTATGGCAAGGACCGTATTGCATGAGATCGACCACCTTAAAGGCCGGCTTATCATTGACTATCTTAATCCTATAAAGCGGTTCTTAATCTTAAAAAAGAAGTAAGATCGGGGGTTGCGCTATGGCGGGTATCGGATTCTGGGAAATAACAGTTATACTTTTGGTGATCCTTGTCCTGTTTGGAGCTGCCAAACTGCCTGAGATAGGAAAATCCTTGGGTAAAGCCATACATGAGTTTAAGAAGGCGGGGAAGGAGCTTGAGGAAAAAGATAAGGATAGATGATAAAGGCCCCTCTAATAAAACATATTGAAGAACTAAGAAAACGCCTCATATACTCCGTCATCGCAATAATCCTTGCCAGCGCAGCATCATATATCTACAAAGAAGAAATACTCCTGCTTTTCGTAAGACACATAGAAAAGGCCGTATTCCTAACGCCGCACGAAGCCTTTATTTCATATCTTAAGCTATCCCTGATATGTGGAATACTTGCCGCCTCGCCATTTCTCATATATCAATTATGGGCATTTGTGTGGTCATCCTTCAGGCCCGCCGAAAAAAAATACACGGCATTATACGGCGCGTTCAGCCTCATTCTTTTTTTAACAGGGGCCGCTTTCGGATATTTTCTCGGCCTGCCGGTAGCTGTAGATTTTCTTTTGGGGTTTGCAAGCGACCGGCTTCTGCCCATGATATCCATAGGCAATTATATAACCTTTTGCGGCATATTGATCTTACTCTTTGCCCTATTATTCCAGGAGCCGTTAATAATCTTCTTCCTGGCCGACGTCGGTATTATCGCGCCGCGGCAACTCGCTGCCAAGAGGCGGTATATTATAGTAGCGCTGTTCATCGTAGCGGCAATATTGAGCCCGCCTGATATATTTACGCAGTTTTTAATAGCCGTTCCTTTATACCTTTTATTTGAATTCAGTATCCTATTGGCGAAATTTGCCAAAAGAGCGAAAAATTATTAGAATATTTCGCCATATCATGATATAATTTTACCCATATGCGGTTTAGATGGTCTATCGATCTTAAATTAATAATATTCTTTTTGATCAGCCTGGGAAGCCTGGTAATATTTTATTATGTCGAAGATAAGGCGGCATTTATAAATTTCTTCTTCATACCGACGCTTCTTGCGGGCTATTTCTATACCACGAAAGGCAGCGCCATAACGGCGATAACCTCAATACTATTTGTGTGCATAGTCGCTTTCATGAGTTTTGAGGACTATATCGGATTTATCAGGCAGGAGGTGCTGTTGTGGGGCTGCTTTCTTATAGTCTCGGGTTATGTCATAGGGGCGTTGACGGAACGGATAAATGCCGCACACCTTGCCACCATCGCCACCCTTGCGCTTGCCATGGAATCCAGGGACGCTTATACCTACGGCCATTCCTCGCGTGTCGCGGAAGTAGCGGTGCGCATTGCCAGAAAACTCAAGCTGCCGAGATATCAGCAAAGGACCATAAGAATAGCCGGCATGCTGCACGATATCGGTAAATTCGGGGTGAGGGAGGAGATATTAA
The DNA here is from genome assembly GCA_030616695.1 of Candidatus Omnitrophota bacterium. Classification (GTDB taxonomy): domain Bacteria; phylum Omnitrophota; class Gorgyraeia; order JAHIPI01; family JAHIPI01; genus JAUWWU01. Next base: position 7,000 of record JAUWWU010000023.1, read on the forward strand.
GAAAAAAGGGGCCCTTGACAGAGGCCGAATACGACCATGTGCGGCAGCATCCGTTCATAGGGACAAGCATCCTAAGCCCGATCCGGCTCCTTAAGGACACGATACCGTATATCTACTATCACCACGAGCATGTTGACGGTAAAGGATACCTTCATAAAACAGGTTTTGAAATCCCTCTCGGCGCGCGGATCCTTGCCGTAGCCGACGCATATGACGCGATGACGACCAACCGGCCTTACAGAAAAGCGCTTTCCAGGGAAAGGATCCTGGAAATATTTAAAATGGAAAGCGGAAAACAATTTGACCAAAAGCTAGTAAAGGCGCTTCTCGAAATAACAGATGACCTCAAAACGGATATAAGCCCGCCCGAACCAAGGGGCATGAAGGCGAAAATATCGCTATAGCACCTATAACCGGGAGTAAATGATGCTGACAGAAAAAATAGACGCGGACCTTAAGGCGGCGATAAAAAACAGAGACACCACGCGCATGTCTGTCCTCAGGCTATTGAAGACTGCCATAAACAACAGGATGATAGAGAAGAATGTCAACGAACTTAAAGACGACGGCGTAATCGCCCTGATACGAAAAGACATCAAGCGCCACCAGGATTCGATAGAGCAGTTCAGGAAGGGAAACAGGGAAGATTTAGCTAAAAAAGAGGAGGCGGAACTAGAGATCCTCAAGTCCTATTTACCAAAAGAGGCCTCGCCCGAGGAGATAAAAGAGGCGGTGAAAAAGATCATCGAAGAAATCAGGGCCGGCGGAAAAAAGGACTTCGGTAAAGTCATGAAAGCGGCGATGGAAAAATTTAAAGGGGCCTGTGACGGCAAAACGCTCAGCTCTATCGTAAATGAACTGCTAAGCGGCCCGGGACAGGCACAATAACCAGATATAGGTTGATTTCCGGCGCTAATTAGTATATACTTGACCGATAAATATAGGGAGGTGGAAATATGAAGAGGTTTCTCGCATTGTCAATAACAGCGATATTTATGCTCGGTGTCCTTTTTCCGATATCTCGCACAAGCGAGGGTAAATCGGCTTTTGTCCAGCAAATAAAGAAAATATTCCATTTTTCAAGCGGCAGCACCGGCAAAGCGCCTAAAGCCAAAAAACGCTCCGTGCTACGCGGCGAAGGGGGATCGGCGCTATTTCAAGAAATAAGGAATGTATTCCATTATTTCCCCGAGGATACGAAAAGGCCAAAATCAAAAAAATATCCGCCTAGGCTTGATAGGATCCTTCAAAAAGAGCTGCGATATCCGGCCGAAGAAAAGTAAACCAGCACAATAAAAAATCCATATGATATGTTCGCATAGGGAAGAGATAGGCCAGGGGGTGTGTATTTTTAAAAAATAAAAAATGAAGATCAGGATAAGAGAGGCGAATAAAATCAGCATAATGGACATAGAGGGCAGCATAAATATAAATTCGTCTGAGATAATCGAGGCCGTCGGGTGGCTGGTAAAAAGCAGAAAAAGGGATATCCTGCTGAATTTTGATAAAGTAAATATGCTCGATTATAGCGGTATCTCTATCCTGGCCATCGCCTATAAAAACGTGATGAACCACGATGGAAAGATGAAATTCTGCAACGTCTCTCTGCATATAGAAGAGCTCTTTAAGCTTGTCAGGCTCGATTCCATATTCGAGATATACAGGGATGAACGAATAGCCTTAAAGACATTCCACTATGAGTCTGCAATAGACAAAAAACTGCTTAGAAGACGCTTTAAAAGGCTGGATGTCCATATCGATATTAAATTCCAGGCCCAGGAAAGCCCTAAGGATATGAAAAATATCTGGCGTGGCGGCAGGGTCCTCGATCTAAGCGGCGACGGGCTCTTTCTTTATACAAAAAAAGTGCCGCCTATAGGAAAAAAAGTGGCATTGAAGATCACCTTGCGCGGCGGTCGGCCTTTTGAAGCGGAAGGTACTGTTATATGGATCGCGGATAAAAGCCTTCAGCCGCAGTCATATCCCGGAATGGGAATTCAGTTTAAAAAAATAAACAAGCGGGACCAGGATAAACTCCTCACATTTATAAACGAACATCTGGTGCACCGCAGCGCGGAATAAAACTTACGGTAAGGAGCTATATATGGAGGAAAAAAAGCAACGGGTAATTGAAATAATGATCATAGAAAAAAGTAGGTAGCTCCGCTTGCCTTTTGAAACAGAGGTAAAATA
>JAUWWU010000063.1 GCA_030616695.1 Candidatus Omnitrophota bacterium
CAACAAGGCACGGTTTAGGAGCTTGCTCATATAACCTTTTAAGGATAGGTTTGCAGTTCTTATTGACTATACCTGTTACTAAAAGCACGTCCGCATGTTTTATCGACCCGACAAGGACCATGCCGAAACGTTCTATATCGTGCCTCGGCGTAAGGCAATCGAGTATCTCTATATCGCAATTATTACAGCTGGCCGTCGATAAGTGGAATACCCATAATGATTTTGTCAGCGCTTTTAGTTTGATATTCATTTTAAAATCCGAATAACGCTAAAATAACGGCTGCAACGGCAAGGATCGTGACAGGGCCCCAGAAAAATCTAAGGGCCTGGTCGATTCTGAGCCGAGGGTTTGTGTTCCTTATCAATATTATAACTACCAGAAGCGCCACATACTTCAGGATGCCCCATAAAAGCGAAATCCCTTTTACGCCGATCCCGCCCATAAAGGCTATAACCAGAAACACGGGGATTGTAAACAGAAGCATTGCCTTCGTCAACTTAAAAACAGCCAGGGGCGCCCCGGAATATTCTATTAGAGGGCCGCCTATGATCTCTGTCTCCGCTTCGGCTATATCGAACGGTACAAGCCCCAACTTTGCCTGCATGCACAGTATCGCTACAATAAGCGCTACGGCCCCCGAGATACTGCCGGCTATTATACCATTGACCGCCTGATAATCCAAAATCCCGCCGATCGTCAATACCCCGCCCGACTTTATTATAGGCACAATAAGCGCCAGTACAAACGGCAGTTCATACGACAATATCATCTTCATCTCGCGCGACGCGCCGATACTTGCGTAGGGATTACCCGAAGCGAAACCGCCGAGTACAAGGCTTAAAGCGGGCAAAGTCATAAGATATAAAACGACTATGACATCGCCTATAAAGCCTATCTCTCTATTTAAATTGGAAATCCATAGTAACGTCGATACAAGAGTGACTCCCGCCAGACCCAAAAGCGGCATGACAAGAAAAACTATGCGGGAACCTCCGCGCGGTAAAAGGGTCTCCTTGCCAAGTAATTTTATGATATCGATCAACGGCTGATACCACGGAGGGCCTATCCTATATTGAATGCGCGCCGTTACCTTCCTATCCACCCAGCTCGCGATAAGGCCGACTATAGCCGTAAAAAGAAATCCCGGAAATATCAAAAACTGTAATAAGGGGGTGATTATCTTCATCTTCCGGGTATCACTCCGTTTCTTTCCCAGTGTTCTGCTTTGACTAATATGTTTTTGCCGACGGCGTAGATATTTTTCTCTTCATCCTCTTCAAATTCGCCGTAACTGAGGACGCCCTGCGGGGAATCTTTAACGCAAGCCGGCACTTCGTTTTTTATAAGCCTGTCAAGGCAAAAATCGCACTTTGGCACAAGGTACGTCATCATCTCCGGAAATATAGCGCCGAAAGGGCACGCGTGGCTGCAGGATTTACAGCTTGTGCATCTCATGTTATATTTCTGAAGTATCTTATCCTCCTGTTTCTCGAGCGCTTCGTTCGGACAGGCGGCGACACACGGCTCAAGTTCGCATTTCCTGCATATTATTCCATAGGTCGCGAGTTCCATTAAAGACCTCACGCCTTTATTATCCGAGTGATAAAAATAGCTGCAGCCAAAGTCCTTGTCTTTATTTTCAGCGTATAAATCCAGGTCTATTAATAGTTTTTTCATCTGCGTATAGCTTTACTTACTCCCATATAGTGTGATAGCCTTTTATTTTATCGTATGTAAAGACGGGGCCGTCCTGACAGGAGTAATACGGTCCGATCCTGCAATGCCCGCACTTACCTATGCCGCACGACATATTCTTCTCCATAGACAAGTATATATCCGCGTCACTATAACCCGATTCGATAAGCTTAAAAGTCGTAAATTTCATCATCACCGGCGGCCCGCAGACGATCGTGACACTATTTTTGATATCAACGCCCATATTTTTCTTTAATAGCGTCGTTATTAGCCCTACATTACCTTTCCAGCCTTTATCTCCCTTGTCGACCGTCAGCTCAAGCGACAACTTTTTGTTCTTCTGCCATTCCTTGACCTGGTTTTTATAAACGATGTCTTTGGGCGAACGGGCGCCGTATTTTATTAGCACCTTCTTATATCTGTCTATATCGTTCAATAAATCCAATATCAGGCTTCTAAGCGGAGCCAGCCCCACGCCGCCGCCGACTATTAAGACCTCTTTTCCCTCAAAATCCTTAAGCGGATAGCCCTTTCCGTAGGGTCCCCTCACCCCTAATACATCGCCCTTTTTCATTTTATGCAGACGCGACGTAACCCTCCCCACGTCCATTATAGTAAGCTCCATGGTATCTTCTATCCTGGGATTTGAGGACGGCGTAAAAGGGGCCTCGCCTAAACCTGATACTGTCAACTCCATAAATTCTCCCGTTTTAAAGGGGATGGCTTTTTCGGGCCTGAGTACGAAGGTCTTAATAGCGGGCGTTTCTTCTATAATATCGGTTATCTTCGCCTTTATCGGGCAATACGGATTTTTTTGCATTTTACGTTTTGGCCTTCGCCTTCTTTTCCCTCACAAGGTCCTTCAGGATCTTCCTTATATCTATCTTGCCGGGGCATCCCGAAAAACATCTCCCGCAGCCGGTGCACGCATAATATTCACAGACCTGTGGGAAAAAGTCAAACTTTTTTTCAAACCTATTCCTTAGCCTTTCGCGGATATGCCTCCTCGGATTCACCCCTCCGGCGACGCGGGCGAATCTTTTATACATGCAGGAATCCCATACCTTATAACGCACCTCTTTATCGCCGTCCCTGCTTGCATCCACAAGATAAAAGCAGTGGCAGGTCGGGCACACCACATTACAGCTCCCGCATTCAACACAGGCATCGGCTTCGCGTTGCCATATTTCAGACTCTATATTTTCCTTTATGATATCCTTGTAATCGGTATAGGGAGGTATTTCATTGGCTTTTATATTCTTTTCCACTTCTTCGCCGGCATGTTTTCTTATGCGGTCTCTTTCTTCCGAGTGTTTTCGCTGAGCGGCGTCAAAAAGCTCCGCATGCCTGCCGAGAACTCTTTCCCCTTTCTCCGTCGCCGCCTCTATAAGGTAACCGGCGCTCAATTCCGACATCAAGATATCATAATTTTTCTCCGGATAATGCTGATTTCCTACGGCATGGCAGAAACAGGTATCTATTGCCTTTGAGCAATCGGCAGCTATGATGAGGTTGCGCTCGCGGTTTCTTATATAAAAGGGGTCTTTAAAATCTCCCTGCGTAAACACGTAATCGGATATGTTTAAGCCGGCGAGGTCGCAGTTTTTCACTCCCAATATGCAAAAAGCCTTGTCTTCCCCTTCACCGACTTCCTCAGAGTCTTTATAGCCGTCGACCACCTTTTCTCTCGCGTAAAAGAAAAAATTCTTAAGCGGCTCAAACGGCCTGACTCCGCCTATAACGGCATCTTTTACCTCGCCCGAATACCGGAGGAGGTGAAGATTCTCGTCTCTGCCCTTCCTGATATGGTAGACTCTATAGATGTCGGCCAGGGCGTCCGCAAACTTTTTAAAATCGTCTTTTTTAAGGAATCTCTCTTTCATTCTATGGCGCCTCTTGAGAGGATAGGATAAACGAAAAGTTTTCGAGTTCGGTCGATAGATCTATATTGCTAACCGTTACACCGCTGTTTACCCTGAGCACAACAGGGGCAAAATTCAATATAGACCTGATGCCGACCTTTACAAGCGTATTCGCGACATCCTGGGCGCTGTTTTCGGGCACGGCTATTATGGCGATCCTGATCGAGCCGTTCTTTTTTATATCGCTTATATTTTTTATATCCTTTACCACAACGTCGCCGCAGCGCTTGCCGACCTTCTTCCGGTCCGCGTCAAAGGCCTCTTTTATGACAAAACCCTGGTTTTTAAAACCAGGGTAACGTAATAGTGCCGAGCCGATGTTTCCGGCGCCCACCAAAACAATGGGCCATATCTTGTCCTTTCCGAGTATCTTTCGTATGGCTTCCTTGAGGCTTGGTATGTCGTATCCCGCGCCGGAAGTCCCGAACTGCCCGAAATAGGAAAGGTCTTTTCTTACCTGGGCGTCCGTAAGGTCCGTATAATCTCCGAGCTCCGTAGAAGAGATCTTGCCTTTCCCTCCCTTTTCCAGTCTCGTTACCTCCCTCAGGTAAAGCGAGAGGCGCGAGACCGCACTTTTGGGTATTTTTTTCTTTTCTGGCATGGTGGAATCTGTGATTTTTTTCACAAATACGGATAAAAAAAATTTCGTCTGCTTATGTAAAAATTATATATAAAACCCGAAGTTTGTCAAGGAAAAAAGGGGACAGACACCTATTTTTGTAAAAAATAGGTGTCTGTCCCCTTTTTTTAAAACTTGACTACCATCGCGCGGGGAGGGCACGGTTTAACGCATAACTCGCAGGCAATGCACTTTTCGGAATTAAAATCTACCTTCATTGTAGTCTTATCCAGGCTAAGTGCACCCGTAGGGCATATTACCACGCACGCGCCGCAATGCGTGCACCTTTCCTCGTCGCGGATAATGTCTTTGCTCAGCGGCTGGATCCTTACGCCCAGATCGGTAAGATATTTTATACCTTTATCGTAGTCTTCCTTCTCGCCGGTCAGTTCTAATACGAGAAGCCCTTCTTCCTCCGGCGTAACCCGCGCCTGAAGGATATTAAAACTGAGGTTGTAGTCTTTTACCAATTTGTAGACAACGGGTTTATCGAGTAAACTATGCGGAAATGTCAGGACTATTCTATTTGATACCATATTACCTCCCGGTGTTACAGATTATAACATAAGAAAGAGATCCAGTCTACCCCGTTTTGCGAGGTAGGTCAAACCAGCTCTATCTCGCCCCAGGTGGCAAGTTTACTTCCGGCGATGACCAGCGCTCCGTTTATGCCTTCTATGGATTTTGCGTAATCTATCGCTGTCTTTAAATCCTCGGGGCTTTTTACTAAATTGGCTGTCTGCGTCGCTACGCAGTCAGCGAGTATCGCATCGCGCGCTATGATCGTGGCGGCATCTGCTATTCAGAAACTTCTAGAATGGCCTTCCGTGCCGCTTGAGGTGCAAATCCCCACCGGCGCCTTATCGGAATCCACTTTTAAACTTATCTTTCCCGAAAGAGGGGAATTGCCGGCGTATATGCCCAGTTTCGCTTCTCCGTCAGTTTTCATAAATATGTCACCGCCGTTTTCAACGATCACTTCCGAGCAATCTTTTAAAAGCGACCTGCCGGTATATTCGGCTATAGCGCCGGCTATCCCGGCCGTAGGCCCGACGCCGGCGAGTGCGGATTTTTCTATCATATCCTTTACTATTTGCGGGGCCCTATCGTCCGCCTCTATCGGCGTCAAGGAATCTTTAAAAAAGCTGTTTTCATCCATATAATCCAGTAACTGGCGGCGGTATTCGTGAACTATCTTTTCCCCTTCCTCTTTAAGCATCTTATCGCAAAATATGAGAAGGTCCGTTTCAAAGATCTTTATCTCGAAACTTATAAGCTCGCCGCATTTTATCCAGTCTCTATAGAATTTATGCATAGCTATGTTTGGGGACACGTTCCTTGTAAAGCGTTACATAAAACGGACGGAACATGTCCCCACAATCGGTTTTACAACCTTTCCCCGCGTTTTTGGTTCAACTACGAATGGCTTAATCAGCATATCCTAGGTAGAGGCTCTTTAGAAAGCATGTCCACGATCCTCTCGCCTCCGACCTTTGTATTTATGACTAGCTTGTGTTTAAAGTCTTTTGTAACCTCGCCGATAATCGCCGCACGCCTGCCCAGGCTGTCCTTCCTCATGATCTTGACGGCCTTACGGGCCTCCCTCTCCGGCAGGACCATGACCACCTTGCCCTCGTTCCCTACATAAAGCGGGTCGAGCCCGAGTAATTCGCAGGCGGATCTCGTCCCTTCGTTGAACGGTATCTTTCCCTCAAAGAGCCGGATGCCGAAGGGTATCTTCAGGGCGATTTCGTTCATCGTAGTCGCGATGCCGCCTCGTGTAGGGTCGCGCATGAACCTTATATTGCCGCAATCTTTCAGGACCGTAAAGATCAACCGGTTA
>JAUWWU010000111.1 GCA_030616695.1 Candidatus Omnitrophota bacterium
CGGGAAAAATACAAAGACGAGGTTCCGCCCTCACTATTTTCCGTTTACCGAGCCCAGCGCAGAGGTCGACGTCTCTTGCAGAATCTGCGGGGGAAAGGGCTGCAGTGTGTGCGGAAAGAAGGGGTGGCTTGAGATACTGGGCGCGGGCATGGTAAATCCAAAGGTCTTTGAGACTGTCGGATATCCGCCTCAGAAATGGACTGGTTTCGCGTTCGGTATGGGCGTGGAGCGCATAGCGATGCTGAAGTGGGACATAAACGATATCAGGATTTTTTACGAAAACGACCTCCGCTTCCTGAAGCAATTTTAAATACATCAAATCAAAGTAGGGGAGGTTTAAACCTCCCCTACTCCTGTGGATCAATAAGGTAAACGATGAAGATAAGTTATAATTGGCTGAAAGAATATATCAAATTCAAGGAATCACCGGCCGGGATAGCGGATGCCCTGACGCAAAGCGGCAGTGAGATAAAAGCTATTGACAGGTCAGGCGGCGATCACGTTATGGATATGGAGATAACGCCTAATAGGAGCGACTGCCTTAGTTATATAGGCATTGCCCGGGAGGTATCCGCCCTGACCGGTAAAGCCGTCAAGATGCCGCCGCTTAAGATAAAGGAGCCATCCGGTAAAGCGCCGTTCACAGTTGATATAAAGGACAAGGACCTATGCCCCAGATATACCGCCAGACTGATAACGGATGCAAAGGTGGCAGAATCTCCGGGGTGGCTTAAGAAAAAGATAACCGTAATGGGCCTGAGGCCTGTTAATAACGTGGTAGATATCACAAACTTTGTCCTGTTTGAGCTCGGGCAGCCCCTCCACGCTTTTGACTATGACAGGATAAAAGGCGGCAGTCTTATAATAAGACGGGCGCGTCGGGACGAGAAGATGACAACGATAGACAATGTGGAGAGAAGATTAGAAAAGGATATGCTCGTAATAGCCGACAAGGAAAGGCCTGTTGCCTTAGGCGGCGTAATGGGCGGCCTGGATACAGAGGTTACGGAGGCCACAAAGAACGTGCTCCTTGAAAGCGCGTATTTTAATCCGACATCTATAAGGAGGACATCTTTTAAGCTGGCGCTTATGTCGGAATCAAGCTATAGGTTTGAAAGAAGCGTTGACCCGGGGACGGTCCTTCCCGCCTCAAATAGAGCCGCGCTTTTGATAAAAGACATCTGCGGCGGCAAGATAGGCGCGCTTATCGATAAAGGCATCCGGCCGAAAAAGGGACAGACAGTGGCCCTGAGGATAGAGCGCCTTAATAAGATATTAAATCTTGGCCTCAAGGAAGCATATGTAAAGAAGGTATTGACGGCCCTCGGCCTGAAGGCCTCTTCAGGCCGAAAGGGCACCGTCAAGGTGTCTGTCCCCACTTTCAGGCAGGACGTAAATTATGAGATCGACCTCATCGAAGAAATTGCCCGGATGCATGGCTATAAAAATATAGATACGACGATACCAAGGGTAATCCCCCATCACGAGAGAAAGTTGCTTCCGTGGAGGGTAAAAGAGAAGGTGAGAGAAGTCCTTACGTTGATGGGGCTGAACGAAGTAATAACATGCGCAATGCTCAGCAGAACCAATCTACAGAAAGTCTTCGGCCGCGATATGCCGGAAGCAATAGCGGTCAAGAATTATCTGAGTTTTGACCAGGAGATCATGAGGACCTGTTTACTTCCGTCTATGCTGACCCCCTTAAGTCATAATATAAACAGGGGCGTGAAGGACCTAAAGATATTTGAGATAGGCAACGTGTACCGCAAAGACCTCAAGCCTGCCGACGGATACAGCACGACAAACATCTGCATTGCCATGACAGGGCTATTTTCAAGCGGCTGGCAGAGGGAAAAAAGGCCTGTGACGTTTCTTGATTTAAAAGGTATCCTTAAAAAGCTTTGCTTTAATCTGGGGCTTGACCCTAAAAAGCTCACTATCGATGTTCAATCGCAGGTAGAATATGACGGAAAGGCTATAGGAAACATGACCGCCCTGTCGGCTAGAGTCCGGGACGCGTTTGATTTAAGGCAGGAGATCTTTATCGCCGAAATCAACATCGGCGCCCTCTCCTTTATCAACCTTGACAAAAGGTTCAGGGATATCCCGAAGCACCCTTCCGTAAAAAGGGATATATCGCTCATAGCCGGAGACAATGTCTCCTTTGAGAAGATTGCCTCACTTGTAAAAAAGCAGGCCGGAGAATTCGTAGAGAGAATAGAGCCGTTCGACGAATATACCGGAAAACATATCCCGCCCGACCGGCACGGTCTCGCTTTCCGCATAGAATACAGGGACAGAAAAAGGACCCTGACCGCCGCAGAAGTGGATAAGATGCATTCCGCAATAAGGAAATCCCTCGTCGAAGAATTAGGCGTAACACTGCGCTGATCGCCTTTCGCTCCGCACACCTTGCAATCGGCTTTCATATGTGATATAATTTTTATAGAATAAAATCCCTGCATTGCACGTAAGGAAAACGTGACAATCGAACCAACAGTTTTACATCGGGAGTCTGACTCCGCATATGGCGCGCAGGCCCCTGCCGTGGCTCACATGGGGAAGCGTAAAGTATGCGGGAGGGCACCCACTTAAACCTAACGGGTTCGTGATTGTACGTTTTTCACGGCATAGCGGGGATTTTTATCTCCCCGGAGTTCCCATGGATCTATTCGAAAAACCCCGAAAAGGCAAAGATGCAGCCTCCCTTCCGCTCGCCGTAAGGATGCGGCCGCGGGACTTGCCGGAGTTTGTAGGGCAGAAGCACATCCTTGCGGAAGGCAAGCTTTTGAGGCGCTCCATCGAAGCGGGTAGGCTGAGTTCCCTTATATTTTACGGCCCTCCCGGCTGCGGCAAAACAGCATTGGCCTACCTCATAACCGGCATAAAGAACCTCCACTTCTTCCGCATAAACGCCGTTGCCAGCAATGTCACCGAGATCAGAAAGATACTGGATGCCGCCAAGAAGAATATCAGGATAGACGGAAGAAAAACCATCCTTTTTATAGATGAGATACACAGGTTCAATAAGGCCCAGCAGGATGTCCTTATGCCGGACGTCGAAGAGGGCAACCCCGTCCTTATCGGGACGACGACGCACAACCCCTTCTTTTCTATAATTTCTCCCCTGCTCTCGCGCTCGCTTGTTTTTGAATTCAAGCGCCTGGAAGAGGGCGATATCCTGGATATACTGAAACGGGCGGTATCGGATAAGGAAAGAGGCCTTGGAAAATTGAAACTGAAATTTGACGAAAAGGCGTTGCCCCATATCGCAAAATTATCAGACGGTGACGCAAGGAGGGCCCTGAACGCGCTGGAAGTTGGCGTGATGACTACAAAACCGGATAAAGGCGGGAGCGTTAATTTCACGCTTAAAGCCGCGGAAGAATCCATACAGAAAAAGGCCGTCCTCTACGACAAAGACGAGGACGGCCATTACGATACGGCATCGGCTTTTATAAAGAGTATGCGGGGCTCAGACCCTGACGCGGCGCTATATTGGCTTGCCAAGATGTTATACGTGGGGGAAGACCCGAGATTTGTAGCGAGGCGTATCGTCATATGTGCGGCTGAGGATGTCGGCAACGCCGATCCACAGGCATTGATCGTGGCAAACGCCGCGCTGCAGATATCAGAATTTGTCGGTCTGCCCGAGGCGCGCATCCCGCTGGCACAGGCAACGGTTTACATCGCCTGCGCCCCGAAAAGTAACGCCGCCTATATGGGTATAGAAAACGCTACTAAGGATATAGAGGAAAACACCACCCAGGAGGTGCCCACTCACCTTAAGGACGCATCGTATGCGGGGGCTAAAAAGCTGGGGCACGGCGAAGGCTATAAGTACGCGCATAGTTACGATAAACATTACGTGAAACAGGATTATATGATCAAAGGCAAGAGATATTATTTTCCGACCGAAATAGGATATGAGAAGAAGATAAAAGACTGGCTTGAGAATCTGAAAAGAAATAAGTAGGGGAGGTTTAAACCTCCCCCTAACCATTAAAACCACGCGCCCATTCCGCTACAGTTCGGGATCTGGGGCGTATAGTCGTAATTAAGATAGCTGGCGTTTGACACACGATAAGCCCGACCGAAAA
>JAUWWU010000098.1 GCA_030616695.1 Candidatus Omnitrophota bacterium
CCATGCAATTATCGTTGCCGTTTGCCTTTTTTATGCGGAATGAGAGGTATTCAAGGCCCGAGATGTCCAAGGGATCTCCGCCTACAGGCCTGACTTCTGAGTAATAATAGGCGTAGGAGCCGGGCGCTGTGCAGTTATAGGTGAAATTTTTGGCTTTATTGTCTCCCCCTATATACTTGTGGATAAACGGTTCTGTGTAGGAAATCAATCCGGGGCCACCCGAACCCGCATTATAGAAAAGTGAATTCTTACCAGGATCGCCATCATTGTAGTTATCTATCATAAGAATGGGCGTGGGAAAAGATAAGGGCTCTATATATTCAAAGAGGACATCGTCCACATAGATCCTTCCCGCAGAATCAAGATCCGGAAGGAATATTATTGAAAATGTATCCATATCGTTCCATTGTATCGAGCCGCCGAAGGCGGTAAAAGGAATAGTAGCCTTTTGCCAGGAAGTCGTAACGCCTGCGGGTAGATAGGGGGTTATCTCCACCTTTTCCTCATTCTCGTAACTATCTTTTAACCCCATCTGGAATTTCTCGCCGCCTGCCTCTCCTTTTACCCAAAGACTTACACAGTTATATGAGCTGAGATCTGCGCCGTCAAGGTCCGGATTATCCCTAAATTCGGCCCATAGGCCGGAATAACTGGTAGGTAGAGGCATGCTATAGTCAAGCCTTAAAGAAAGGCCTGTCCCGCCGAATACCGCCGCAGGCTCATACTCGTAAGAGACATAGCAATAACTTCCGTCACTCTTGTAAAAAGGCCCCATGTTTCCGCCCAGGACGTTTTCTGTATGCCTGTGCTGTGTTGAATAGGCAGGCGTATGCCCGGCGACTATCAGCCACTGGGCGCTTGTAGCCCCTGGAGACTGTAGGTCTGCCACAAGCCAGTTGTATTGATCGCTGCCCTGCGTAACATCCTGATATGTGTCAAGAACGGCAAAATGTGTATTTCCGTAATTAAAGGAGTAATAGAGCTCTGTCCCGGAGCCTTCGGGCGGAGAAAAATAGGCCTCATAAAAATGCTTATTGTCATAAGTGTGGTTTCCTATCACGGGGAATAACGGGCTATTTTTCAATATATCCCTGGCCGGATAAAAAAACTGTTGGTCCCATTCATCCGCATCGCCGCCTATCAGGCAGAAATCTCCGGTATGAAGGATCATGGTCTCGGGATTATGGCTTGCTATAGCGTTAGCTACGGCCTGGTGCGGATAATAATAGGTGTATGGAGGCTGCCATTCCTCTCCTCTGCTGTCGCCGTAGGCAATAAAAGTAAAACCGCTGTCAGAAGCGGGAGCTGTCCTGAAAGTAACGTCCTCGCTCGTAAGGCTGTCCGAAGTCACCTTGTAGTGATATTCCTGGTTTAACTGAAGCCCCGTAAGGAGTATCTCGTGAACAAGGACGGGGCTTGAGCTTTCTTCAAAAGAGCCGTATGCCGTTGTCAGGCCGTAATCAACCCTGCTCGGCTGGGCCGTGTCCGTTATCCACATCACCTTTACGCTGGCCTGGGTAACATCCTGTAAATAGGGGTATAAAACGCCGGGTGGCGGTGGCCCGAAAGTGACAGGGGCTACCGTATAATTGTCTGGGTCATAAGTGGGTATACCCGGTTTAGGAACCTCGAAGGCGTCAACAACGCCGCCGCCGTTGTCATAAACAGCTATCTTTATGTCTCCTGTGCCTACGTCAAGCACGCAATGGTGGTATACCTTCGCATTAAATTCCGTATAGTCTTCCCAGGCTACATCATGGAGAGGCGCTCCGCCGCCTCCCGTAGTCAAATAATAGACACCGTCCTTATAACTCCTCTCATAGGAATGCGCGTGCCCCGAAATATACATGTCCACGCCCATAGTTTCAAAGAGCGGCACAAGATTGAGGATAATCGGCGTCGATTCGTCGCCTTTGTCAAAATCGTTGAATAAAAATCCCACATTATTTATAGTGATATCAAAATGGGTCGGGTCGCTCCGGTTGTTTGCGGTATCCACGGCCGAGATATGGAAATAATAAGTCCCCGGCTGAAGATATAAATATGCCGTCTCGGTAACAGGCTCCGCCGAAATAGGGTCCGGAACGGTATTAGGCAAATTATCAAGAAGAAAAGAATAGCCAGCGATATCACTTTCGCTGTCGGTGGCGATCCATGAGAAAGTGACCGGGCCCGTCTCAAATTCGTGGGTCAGAGGAGTTAGTATTACAGGCGGGTCGGGAGGGGTCGTATCCTGAGCAAAGGCGGAATGCAAACTAAAGACCATCCCCGCACTTATGGCAAAGATTAGATAAGTTATTATATTTCTACTTATTAGCTTTTTCATATCTATCCCCTATTTTATTGCACAAACGATAAACTTTTAATATTTTTTTATTAAGGGTAAATAAAAAATATCCGCTAAAAAACACCTATACTGCTACACTATAAGTATACCATATTAGGGCCAAGAATACAAGTATAAAATCTAACTTTTTTCAATCTTAACCCTAATTTTAGGGCCGATTACATTACCGCTCTATTGGTAAGTAATGGTGATTTTGAAGGTCGATTCCTCCTCGTCCATTCTTCCGGGAAAAGGCGGAAACGGAGCGGCCTTTTCCACCGCAGTCTTTGCGGCATTTGCCAGCCTCTTATCGACGTCGTTTAATACTTCCGGCTCGCCCATAAGGGTGCCATCGTTGGCTAACTTAAATAGGATCCTCACATCCTGTTTCCTTCCTTTTAGATCTCCCGGGTAAACGTCTTTGGCAACCCAGTATATCCTGTTTCTCAAGTTCTCAAAATAGCTGTAATATCCACCGAAGGATGGAGTGAGGAGATTGGCCGGCGGTATTATAGTCTCTCTCTCTGCGCCCTTTGCGGCCAATTTTTCCGGCACTGTCCCTTTAGCCGGCTCTATCTCCTCCTGCAGTTTTGTCTTCCTCGCCCTTAAAGCCCCTATATCCAGGCTGTCTCCGAAAAACTCCAGGTCGTCTGAGATCCGCGTAGTCGTATCCTTCTTTTCTTTAGGGGGAGGTATCTCTTTGAAAAGAGAGCGCTTTTTCATATCTTCCACCGCCAGGGACATCTCCCTTTCTAAAAGCTCCCTCTGGGTTATCTTATCTCCGTACCAGGTATTTTCAGCTTCGGGAAAGGTTTCTGTCCCCTGGATTATATATGGTGTCAGAAATATCACGAGCTCTTTTTTTTCAGGCACTGATGTCGAGCCGACGCTTTTATTTTTAAAAAGATTTCCGATGATAGGAATATCGCCTAAAATCGGGATCTTATTTTCCGCAGCCTGGTCTCTATCCTCGATCAAACCTGCTATCAGGATAGTAGTCCCGTCCTTAACCATAACCGTCGTTTCAGTTTCAGATGTTGTCACAATCGGGATGGCTGTCCTGTCCCCGCTCGTACCCAGAAAAGTATCCGATGTGCTTATCTTGGGCTTTATCTTCATAGTCACAAAGCCGTCTTCATTTATAGTCGGGGTAACGGTAAGCTCGACTCCTACGTCTATCCATTTTATCGTCTCGTCAGTGCGATCAGGCCCGCCCTCGGGCGAAACGAAAGTCTGTTCAATGTATGGTTGGTTTGTCCCCACAAGAACCTTTGCTTCTTCGTTGTTTAAAACAGTTATTCGGGGGCTTGATATGACGTTTGTCTTTCCTACGGTTTGCAGCGCTTCTATTACGCCGCTAATATTCCTGGATGCGACTTTTGCGAGAGTAAGCGCGCCTCCTGTCGCGTAACTCTCTCCCGTGCCGGCAACATAGTCGCCGAGATTGTCGAAATTCAGGTCCACTCTTTGTTCTCCGAATTTCTCAAAAGCCATTTTCCAGTCTATCCCATATTTATACTGGTCGTTAAGCGATACCTGCACTATCTTTGTCTCGATCAATACTTCCCTATGCTTCTCATCCATCTCTTCGACGATGCCTGTAATTTTGGGCATCTTGGCGACAAGATCAGTTACAATTATCTTGTTCGTCCTTTCGTCCACCTGCATACTCCCTGCCGGCTTACTCAGCACTTCTGAGATCTTGGTCTTGATATCTTCTGCTTTGGCATAATTCAGGGTAAAGACCTTTGTCTCGACGGGCGCATCCATCTTCTCTATCATCTTCTCCATCTCGGATATCGCCTTAGAAGAATCTACCAGCACAATGGTATTCGAGCCTTCGTCGACTATGACCTTCCCTATCTTTGATTTGGCCTGGTTAAGCGCCTTGCTTACTTCAGATGCCTTTGCGTATTCCAGCCGATAGATCCGTAAATCTTTTTTGCTGTAATATTTCTCGCCATAGAGTTGCTCATAGTCTCTTTCTGTCATTACATTTATTATATCCCCTTCTTTCTCATAGGCGAGGCTATTGGCGGCCAGGATTATCTCAAACGTATCCCAGACGTCCACGTCTTTCAGGAAAAGCGTCACCCTGCCCCTTACGTTTCTACCGG
>JAUWWU010000029.1 GCA_030616695.1 Candidatus Omnitrophota bacterium
CGCCTGTCCCGCCGCCTTTTACGCCGAATACAGGGCCCATAGAAGGCTGCCTGAGACATGCTATGGCCTTTTTGCCGAGCCTGGTTAGTGCCATGGAGAGGCCGATCGCCGTAACCGTCTTTCCCTCTCCAAGCGGCGTGGGCGTAACGGCGGAAACGATGATATACTTTCCGTTATGCCTGTCCTTTACGCTGCGCAGAAAATCCAGGTTGACCTTGGCCTTATATAGACCCCACGGCTCGACATACTTTTTGGGTATGCCCAGATCTTTCGCTATGCTTTTGATATCTTTCAACCCTGTCTTTTTCGCGATTAACGCGTCTCCGGCCATATTTACGCTACCTACGTGTTTTACTTAATGTCTTTACGGGCTCGAAACTCAAACGGTGAACGGGTGAGGGCACGTACCGGTTAAGGGTCTTAAAATGCTCATAGGTGCCGTAACCCTTGTGGCTGATAAAGCCGTATTCCGGATAGAGCTTGTGAAGCCGCCGCATTATTCTGTCCCGGCGCACTTTTGCGATTATAGAAGCACAGGCGATGGACAGGCACTTCCTGTCTCCCTTTATGATGCTACGGCCTTCGCACGGAAGAGAAAGTTTCATCCTCCCGTCGATCAATACGTAATCGGGCCTGACATCAAGCCTCGCAACTGCCTTCTCCATCGCTATTTTAGTCGCGTTATAAATATTTATTGCGTCTATTACGTTGCGGCTTATAACAGCGACGCTATATGTACATTTTTTCAGGATCTCGTCATAGGCGCGTATGCGGGCTTTGGGCGTAAGCCGCTTGCTCTCATCAATCCTGTTTTTGAATTTAAACGCACTTAAATTTACGGCTGCGGACACAACGGGGCCGGCTAACGGCCCTACGCCAGACTCGTCGACCCCCGCTACGACCTCATACCCTTCACTGAGCACCCTCTTCTCGTACCGGAGTGTCGGGCTCTGTGGTAAAGATATCTTCGCCTTCAACTTTGGTTTTCTTCCCGATTTTCTTTCTCAGGTAGTATAGCTTTGCCCGTCTCACTTTGCCCTTTCGGACCACGCTTATACTGTCTATCGAAGGCGAGTGCAGTTGAAAGGTCTTCTCTACGCCTTCGCCGTACGATATGCGCCTTACGATAAAACTTCTTCTCAGACCTGAGCCTTTTATCCGTATCAAGGTGCCTTCAAAGGCCTGAAGCCTTATCTTCCCCTCTTCCTTGATCTTTGAGATGACCTTTAGCGTATCGCCAACCTTGAATTCAGGCAGGCCTTTTTTTATTTGGCTTGATTCGATGTGCCTTATTCTCTCGTCCATGATTTTTTACTCCGTTTTAGGTTTTAATAAATCCGGCCTTGTTTTTTTGGTCTTCTTCAATGCTTGATCCATCCGCCATTTAGATATCTTCTTGTGGTCTCCGGACAGCAATATATCAGGCACCCTCATCCCTCGGAATACGGCGGGCCGGGTATATTGTGGGTAGTCCAAGAGGCCGTTTTCAAATGACTCGTTTATTTTCGACCGCTCATCTCCCAGTACCCCCGGAATAAGCCGCGCGATACAGTCGATTAATACCATGGCCGGAAGCTCGCCGCAGGTAAGGACGTAATCCCCTATAGAGATTTCATAGTCGACGGGTATTTTCTTTACCCGCTCGTCGGTCCCCTCGTAATGCCCTGATATAAGCAGCAGCCTATCGAGTTTCGAGAACCGCTTGGCCATTTTCTGGTCAAACCTCTTGCCCTGAGGCGTCAGCAATACTACCTTGTTATTACCCTTAGCGCCCCAGTTGCCGGTGATATCTTTTACCGCCCTGTAGATCGGCTCGACCTTTAGCACCATTCCGGGCCCGCCGCCGAACGGCTTGTCATCAACGGTCCTGCGTTTATCGTCCGTGTAATCTCTTAAGTCGTGGATCTTGATACGGATCTTCTTTTTTTGTTGAGCCCGCTTGATCATGGATTCTCCGAGGACCGCGTCAAACATCCCCGGGAAAATCGTGAGCACGTCTATTTTCATAATAAATCCGCTGCCCGAAACCTAATCCCTGGAACCTGATTATTCAAGTCCGTGTTTCTTAAAAAGGCTTTTTACGGTTGGCGAGGGTTGCGCGCCGACCCCCATCCAGTATTTCGCCCGCTCCTTTTTCACGGTCACGGACGGCGGATTATTCCTCGGATGGTAAGCCCCTATTTCCTCTATGAACCTGCCGTCCCGCGGGTTTTTTGAATCTGTGACCACTATTCGGTAAGATGCTCTTTTCTTTGTTCCCGTTCTCTTTAATCGAATCGCTACTGCCATTGTACCTCCGGTTATTTTACCCTTTTTATATCGGCGCCGAGCGCCCGTAGCTTTGCTTCCAGGTTTTCGTAGCCGCGATCGAGATGATATATTCGCGATATTTCGGTTGTGCCTTTTGCGGCAAGGCCGGCCAGGACAAGAGCGGTGCTCGCGCGTAGATCAGAGGCCATTACAGGGGCGCTGCTAAGCTTCTTTATGCCTTTTATGATCGCGCTCGGCCTTTCAAGCACTATGCTGGCCCCCATCCTGCCTAATTCACTTGCGTGAATAAACCTTTCGGGGTATATCTTTTCCGTAATAACGCTGATCCCCTTCGTGACCGTCATCAACGCCATCATCTGCGCCTGAAGGTCCGTAGGAAATCCGGGATAAGGTAATGTGGTCACGTCGAGAGGTTTTAGCGGCTTTGTATATTTGACCCGTATCCCGTTCCTTTGCCGCTCAACGCTGAGCCCTGATTCTTTCAGCTTATCTATCAGCGCCAGCAGGCTATCGCAGGCGGCGTTGCGTAAAAATACATCTCCTTTTGTAATTGCCGCCGCTAACATATATGTGCCGGCCTCAATCCTGTCCGGGATAAGCCTATGCGTGCACCCGTGCAATCTGCGCACGCCGCTTACCTCTATCCGGTGCGATGCCTCGCCGCGTATTTTGGCCCCCATCTTCTTAAGAAATACGGCCAGATCCACTATTTCCGGTTCGCAGGCGGCGTTTTCAATCGCAGTCTTTCCTTTAGCAAGGGTGGCGGCCATGAGGACATTCGCAGTAGCTAAAACACTGGAGCCGAAGTGGCCTCCGAGGTAGACGCGGCTGCCTTTTATCTTCTTCCCTCCGGCGATTATATACCCGCTTTTTATCTTGATGTCAACTCCGATATCTTGCAATCCCTTAAGGTGGAGGTCGATCGGCCGGGGGCCGATTACGCAGCCGCCCGGAAACGACACCTCTGCCTTTTTTCGCTTTGCTGCTAAAGGTCCGAGGACGCAGATTGACCCGCGCATTGTGCTTATAAGCTCGTAAGGCGCCCGGCACTTTCTGTCGTCACCGCTTTCCACGGTTACCACATCGCCGGATTTTGCCACCCTCTTACCGAGCTCTATTAAGATCTTTATCATGGTGTCGACGTCGGTAAGCGTCGGTACGTTTTTGATAACGCATTTCTCGTCGGTAAGTAGCGTAGCCGCCAATAACGGCAGCGCGGCATTTTTTGCCCCGCTTATTTTAACGGTTCCCCTCAGTTTTATGCCGCCCCTTATGATTAATTTATCCAATTTTATCGCGTTCCCCGACGCTTTTTCGCAATCAATATCCGGTCGTAACCGTTATAGTCCTTATAGAAATCGATTTTAAAAAATCTGCCGTCGTTTTTGAGGAGGCGTTCTATAGCAGTTCTCCGGTTGTAGCCTATTTCAAGCGCAAGGGCGCCGCCTCTTTTTAAATACCGCGTCCCTTCGCTTAAGATGCGTCTGTAGGCATATATGCCGTCCGCCCCGCCGTCAAGGGCCTTAATATCTTCGTAAGCTATTTCGGGCTGCAGGGTTTTTATCTGGGACCTGATGACATACGGCGGATTAGATACAATTATATCGAAATAATTATAATATATAGCCGATATCTTGTCAAAATAATTGCTTTGGACGAATTTGATGTCTTTTTTTACCCGGTGTGCCCTGGCGTTTTTTTCCGCCACATCAAGGGCGTTGCGGGAAACATCAGAAACTATAATTTTACAACCCCTTGCCATTTTTGTCAATGAAATAGCGATATTGCCGCAGCCTGTGCCTATCTCAAGTATATTTACCCTGGATTTACGCATCGGCCCGATTATCCCCAGTATTTTCTCGACAAGGAGCTCTGTTTCGGGCCTCGGGATAAATACCCCCTCCTCAAGCGAGAACGTCAGGCCCATGAAATCCGTATTTTTAAGGATATATTGGAGCGGAAATCTGGACGCCCTCAGTCTTACGGAATGCCTGAAGAGGGCTTTGCGGACGGGTTCGGGCGTAAATGCCTTCATCGCATATATATTTTCCCTGCGCATGTTAAAGCTGTGCGCGAAAATCGCCTCCGCGTCCTTTCCGGCGCTCGGGACATGCGAGTGCTCCAGCTCTTTCCTTGCCCATTTTAATAGGTCTACTGCTGTATGTTTCATAACTTAATGCTGCCTTGTCGGGGGACACGTTCCCATAATGCACTAGCAAAACTGCAACATGTCCCCCCGTTCGGCGTTACTGTCGTTGATAGTATATTGGTTCATCTAATGTTGTCTTAGCCCGTTGAGTTTTTGCCGAGCCTCAGTTTTTTTTCTTCGTTTCTTAAGCTCTCTACTATCTCGTCGAGGTTTCCTTCCATTATCTGGGGCAGCTTGTGCAATGTAAGATTGATGCGGTGGTCGGTGACCCGTCTATCCGGAAAATTATACGTCCTTATCTTTTCCGACCTGTCTCCGCTTCCGACCTGTTTTTTTCTGTCCTGAGTCAGTTTTGCCTGCTGTTCGGATTTCAGTTTGTCGAAAAGGCGGGCATTAAGGACGCGCATCGCCTTTGCCTTGTTTTTGTGCTGCGAGCGCTCGTCCTGACAGCTTACCACCAAGCCGCTGGGCACGTGTGTTATCCGCACGGCTGAATCCGTGACATTTACATGCTGCCCTCCGCGGCCTCCGGCCCTGTAGACATCTATTCTCAGGTCCTCCGGCTTTATATCTACCTCGACATCTTCAGCCTCCGGCAATACCGCTACGGTTACCGCCGAAGTGTGTATCCTTCCCGAAGTCTCGGTAACGGGAACCCTCTGCACTCTATGGGCCCCGCTTTCGTATTTAAAAAAGCGGTATGCGTTCTTACCGGAAATCGAGAATATTACTTCTTTATAACCGTTCCTTACGCTGAGCGAACTGCTCAGGATCTCTGTCCTACAGTCTTTTTTTGCGGCGTATTTCGTGTACATCCTGTAGAGGTCGGCTGCGAAAAGCGCGGCCTCTATGCCGCCCGTCCCGGCCCTTATCTCGATGATTATATTCTTGTCGCTGTCGGGATCCTCTGTATACATGCGGTCTTCGAGTTCTTTGGCCATAAGATCTCTTTTTTTCTTGAGCTCTTCGAGTTCGGATTCGGCCAACACGGCAAGGTCAGGGTCCTCCCGTAGCGAAAGGATCTTTCTTGTGTCGACGATCTCCTCCTCGATTTTTTTGTATTCCCTGTATCTGGCCACGATCCCTGTGAGCGCCGCGTGCTCCTTTGCGTATTTTTTATATAGTTCACTTTTAGAGACGACGTCTGGGTCGGAGAGAAGCTTTTCAAGCTCTTCCCGCCGCTTTTCTTTTCTTGCAAGCTCTTCAAACATATTTACACCCGGGCTTATGAGCCCTTCTTTTTAGCATATCTCTTCTCGAACCTGTCCACCAGTCCCGCGGCGTCAATCAGTTTCTGTTTGCCCGTAAAGAACGGATGACATTTCGAACATATGTCGATCTTGATGTTCGGTTTTGTGGAGCGGCTATGTATCACTTCGCCGCACGCGCATGTGATCGTGGTTTCCCTGTATTCCGGATGTATCCCTTTTTTCATCTTACTTCCTCCCTCTCTTTGCTATATTCGCCAATAAAAGAGGGCGCTCTTTCCATGTTTGCGGCGGAGTAAAGCGCCCCCTTACATTAGCTACGTCTTGTTCATGCTCATCAGGAATTCTGCGTTTGTCTTTACCTTTGAGACCTTTCCTACCAGCAGTTCCATTGCCTCTACAGTGTTGAGTTCGCTTAGGACCTTACGCATAAGCCATATCCTCTTGAGCTCTTCGGGATCCACCAGCAATTCCTCTTTTCTGGTATTGGATCTTTTTATGTCAATAGCGGGGTATATCCTCTTTTGAAAGAGGGTGCGGTCCAATTGGAGCTCCATATTGCCGGTCCCTTTAAACTCTTCGAAGATGACCTCATCCATGCGGCTGCCAGTCTCGACCAGCGCGGTTGCGATGATTGTCAGGCTGCCGCCCTCTTCTATGTTTCGGGCTGCGCCGAAGAAGCGTTTTGGCTTATGGAGAGCGTTGGCGTCGACTCCTCCGGACAGTATCTTGCCCGAATGGGGGACGGCGGCGTTATAGGCCCTGGCCAGCCGCGTTATGCTGTCGAGCAATATTATAACATCTTTTTTGTATTCCACAAGCCTTTTGGCCTTTTCAAGCACGACCTCTGCGACCTGTATGTGCCGTTCCGCCGGTTCGTCAAAGGTAGAGCTTATGACTTCGCCCTTCACGGAGCGCTCCATATCGGTGACCTCTTCGGGGCGCTCATCTATCAGAAGGACCATTAATGTAACTTCGGGGAAGTTTGTCGTTATGGCATTGGCGAATTTTTGCAGAAGCACTGTCTTTCCGCTATAGGGCGGGGCGACGATAGTTCCCCTCTGCCCCTTCCCGACAGGGGTAAGCATATCCATAATACGCATGGATATCTCCTCCGGCACTGTTTCCAGGAGATATCTCTGGTTCGGGTAAAGAGGGGTCAGGTTATCGAAAAGTATCCTCTCTTTGGACTTCTCGGGGTCTTCAAAGTTTACGGCTTCCACTTTAAGCAGCGCGAAGTACCGTTCGCCTTCTTTGGGCGGCCGGATCTGCCCGCTTACGGTATCCCCTGTCTTAAGGTCAAACCTCCTTATCTGGGAGGGCGATACATAGATATCGTCGGGGCACGGCAGGTAATTATAGTTAGGGCTTCGCAAAAAGCCGAAACCGTCCTGAAGGATCTCAAGTACGCCCTGGCCGAAAAGCAGACCGTTCTTCTCCGCCTGCGCCTGCAGAATCTTGAATATCAGCTCCTGTTTTTTTAGTGACGCAACGCCGTTGACCTTAAATTTCTTCGCCACTCTGGTAAGCTCGGAGATCTTCATCCCCTGAAGCTCGTCAATAGCTATTTCCCCTTCTTTTCTTATATGTGTCGGTTTTAGCTGCGCCGATTTTGCCGTTTTATTATTTTCCGCCACTTTTCATCCCCTCCCATATTTTGTTGACCATTTTCCTGGTTTTATCTTTCGGCCCCTCATTATCTATTATATAGTCCGCCATATCCATTTTTTTGCTTAAGGGCATCTGGTTTCGGATCCTCCCTGAGATCTCGCTGTAAGAAAGCCCTGTCTTTTTGGCCGCCCTTTTGAGCTGCGTTGCCATGGATGTCTTTACTACGACGAGATAATCCGCTATTTTATGCAGTCCCGTCTCGATCAAAAGGGGCGCATCTATCACTACCGCAGGTGCGCCTCCGGAACCCGCGGTCGCATTTACCGAGCTTTTAATCTTTTTTAACACGACAGGATGTATTATGCCGCATAATTTCTTCAAGGCCCTCTTATTATAAAATGCCATGTCCGCCAATTTGGCCCTTTCGATCCTGCCCTTTTCGCCTAAAACTCCGCTACCGAATTCTTTGACCACCTTCCTGTAGGAAGTAGTGCCTTTCCCGAGTGCTTCATGGGTGATCTTGTCAGCGTCAAGTACTTTAGCCCCCAATTTTTTAAACATCCGGGCGACCGTGCTTTTGCCCGTCCCCAGGCTGCCTGTTACGCCGATAATCATTGGCCTCTTCCTTTTACCGCCCACCTGTCAGTGCCTTTCCGTCTCAAGCCAGTTTTTTCCCTCGCCGATGCGGACGACAATAGGGACCTTTAACTTAAAGACGCCCTCCATCTCGGACTTTACTATCTCCAGCATCCGTTTCGACTCGCCCTTTTTTACCTCAAAGAGGAGTTCGTCGTGGACCTGAAGTATCATCTTACTCTTAAGGCCTTCTTTTTTGATCGCCTCTGCGACGCCGAGCATGGCAATCTTTATAAGGTCAGCCGCCGAACCCTGTATGGGCGTATTTATCGCGGCCCTCTCCGAAAACTGCCTTATCTTCATGTTGATGTTGTCCAGTTCGGGCAGATACCGCCTTCTATTCAATATGGTCGTGACATATCCCTGCTCGCGGGCCGTCTCTATCTGCTCCTCAAGGCAAAGCTTAACGCCCGGATAACGCTCAAAATAATTCTCGATAAATTCTTCTGCCTGAGGGACGTCTATCCCGAGGTCCCGCGACAGGCCGTAAGGGCTCATGCCGTAGACAATGCCGAAATTGACCGTTTTTGCCTGCGAACGCATCTTTTTTGTGACTTCTTTTTCCTCTACGTCAAAAATGCGCGCCGCGGTATATGTATGTATGTCATGGCCTTTCTTGAATGCCCTTATAAGATTTTTATCGTTCGAAAAATGGGCGAGTATCCGCAGTTCCATCTGCGAATAGTCGGCAGACATAAGCGTATCCTTGCCGTCCGGCGGACTGAAGGCCTTTCTTATCTCCCTGCCTATATCGGTCTTTATGGGGATATTTTGCAGGTTAGGGTCGCTGCTTGAAAGCCGGCCCGTCGCCGTTACGGTCTGATTGAACGAGGTGTGTATCTTGCGCGTCTTTTTATTTATCAATTCCGGAAGCGCGTCTATATATGTGGATTTTAGCTTCGCGAGCGTCCTGTATTCCAGGATCGGCTTCATTATCGGGTGGGCCGCAGCAAGCTTTCTTAATACGCCCTCATCCGTAGATATGCCGGTTTTCGTCCTTTTAATGACCGGAAGTTTTAGTTTTTC
>JAUWWU010000146.1 GCA_030616695.1 Candidatus Omnitrophota bacterium
GCCAGGCCAGCGATAATACGAATGCAGCGTTAAAACTCCTGTTGTTAAACATTTAATATTACTTAATCTCCTGACTCGTCGCTATATTTATCTGTGATATGCCCGAATCGCGGCACAGGTCCCAGATCTC
This sequence comes from Candidatus Omnitrophota bacterium, assembly GCA_030616695.1. Taxonomy (GTDB): domain Bacteria; phylum Omnitrophota; class Gorgyraeia; order JAHIPI01; family JAHIPI01; genus JAUWWU01. The sequence continues at coordinate 131 of JAUWWU010000146.1, forward strand.
GACAATCTTTCCCATGGAAGCGCGCCTATCGGCCTTGATCAAAAGCGGCTTTTTTTCTTTTGCGGCGATCCTCATCCTGGACTTCAGCTCTTTCATGGTAATGGCCCTGTCATTAAGATAGAGGATGTCCGAATTTGTCACCAATACAACGAGGCTCTTTTCATGCAGCGCCTCGCTGGTAACCGCCTTCGGCAGATTGACTTTTATGCCCGGTTGAAATATGAAGCTTGAGGTCAACATAAAGAAAATAAGAAGTAAAAAGACAACGTCCACGAGCGGCGCTATATCCAGCTGCCCCTTCTTTAGCTCTGTATGGCGTTTAAACTTCATACTTATCGCTCCTCGTGGTAAGGATATTCAATAAATCGCTGGCGCTTTTTTCCATATCTAATACAAAACCGTCCACCCTGCTGACAAGATAGTTATAGGCCACAAATGTCGGGATGGCCACCGACAGTCCCGCAACGGTAGTAATCAACGCCTCCCATATCCCTCCTGCCAGGTCGCCCGGGTTTACGGGATATAAGGAAGTGGCTTTCTCCTGGATCACCTGAAACGCCCTTACCATTCCAGTAACGGTCCCCAGCAGGCCTAGTAAAGGAGAGATGTGGGCGATTGTCGCAAGGACACCCAGATTCTTTTCAAGCCTCGGCACTTCATGCGCGCCTGTGTCCTCTATCGCCTCTCTTATCTCGCTTCTTGGCCTGTCGTGCTTCAGGACCCCTGCCTTCATTATGTTGGCAATCGGGCCCGGCGTATTGTTGCACATCTCTATTGCCTCCATGATTTTATTCCTCTTTAATGTCGCGGCGATCTTTGACATAAAATCCTTAGTGTTGACCCGCGCGCGGTACAAATGGTATAAACGCTCCAGCACCACCGCGAAAGCCAGTATGGAGCACAATATTATAAGATACATTATCGGCCCGCCTTTTTGGATCACATCCCACATACATACCTCCGTTCTATTGTTTATTCTGCCCCTTAAGCCAGGCCAGCCTCTCTCTGGCGTATTCCCCTTCCTCTACCGGTTCGCCGGCAAGGCGCTCATAAATCTTTTTTGCCTTTTCCGGCTCATTTTCTTTCTCGAATATCTGAGCGCATCTGAACTGTGATTTTATGGCCCAAAACCGGCTGGAAGGATAAAGATATACGACCTTGAGGTATTCTTCGACGGCGCTCTTTACATCTCCGCTTTCCTCAAGGCATAAAGCGATATTATACTGGATATCGGCATTCATTTCGCTATCGTTTTCCATAAGCGCCTTTTGAAAATGGGCGATCGCCATATGGTGTGATTTCCGGGCCTTAAGCACTTCACCCGCCTTTTTATGCGCGATCCTGGCAAGGGAAGAGTGCGGATAACTATAAACCAATTCTTCGAATTTGCGCAGTGATTCATCCACATCCCCGGTCTCAATCAATATCTCCCCCATTTTCAAAAGAGACTTCGGGACGAGCTCGCTGTCCGGATACTTTACCCATATATCGTTGAGCGCCTTTAGCGCTAGTGCTATCCTGCCCTGCTTGTAAAGAGTGCTCGCCTGCCAATAGCTGGCATCATCGGCAATATTGCTGTAGGGAAAAGCCAGCTCTAGCCTTTTGAAATACTCCTGGGCCCTCGCATAATCTCCCGCATTATAATAGAATTCCCCGAACCAAAACAGGACCTGGGCGCTCAGATCCGTCATTGGATAAATCTTTAAAAATTGCCCGAATGCCTTTATGGCCTTCCGGGAATTACCTTTCCGGTAGTGGCACCAGCCGATCTCGTACATAGCGACTTTGATGAGCTCTTCATTTTTGCCTTCCTTGATAAGCCGGCGAAAATATCCTAAGGCATCGTCGTAACGTCCGGAATTATAAAAAGAGCTGCCTGCGTAAAAAAGGGCCTCTTCGGCCTTATTGCTTTCCGGGAATTCTTTTAAAAAACCAACGAATCCTTCGGCAGCTATAAGGTGCTCTCCCTTTTTAAAATGCGACATGACCGAGCCAAACTTGGCCTCTTCGCGCATTCTGCTGGAAGGAAAATTGATAAGCAGGGACTGAAACGAAAGTATCGCGGAATCATATTTTCCCATCTGATAAAAGATATTGCCTATTTGGTACTGGGCGGAATCCGCATAAAGGCTGTCGAAATATTTTTCTAATACCATATAGTAGAAGCGGAGGGCATCTTCGAATTCTCTTTGTTCGTAATATATATCGCCTGACCGGAGAAGTGCGCTTATTCTCAAAATCCTGTCCTCCGATGTACGCGCTATTTCTTCAAAAAGCGCTATAGCGTTATCGAATTTCTTTTGTTTTATATATAGCCAGCCGAGGTTATATTTCATATCGCCGATGAGCTCGCTGTTATTTAAGCCGGGTAGGGCCTCTTCGTAAAATTCCTCTGCCTCTTCCAGCCTTCCCAATTTCACCATCGCCTTGGCCTTCTGCAACTTGGCATCATCGGACCACTCGGAATGGGGATAATCGGAAATTATTCTATCATACTCTATAAGGGCCTTTTCGTGTCGGTTCAGCGCTTTTAACGCTTTTGCTTTTCCGAAAATTGCAGTGCTTGAAAGGGCCTCGCTCGGCCTCAAACCGAAACACTAATCAAAGTGAGATAATGAGTCGTCCGGCCAGCCGACTTTTAAATAGGCCGAAGCAAGCCAGCCGTCCGCATAAGGCAGCC
>JAUWWU010000073.1 GCA_030616695.1 Candidatus Omnitrophota bacterium
GTCTTCGGAAGCCCTTATTAAGCCGTATGAGTTTGTAAACAATATGGATGAATTAATGGAGGTGTCGGATGTTATGGTTACAAAATCAGGCGGAATGAGTTCATCGGAGGCAATGGTTAAGGATTTGCCTATGATCATAACGTCAGCTATACCGGGGCAAGAGGCAAGGAATTGCAGGTATCTTGTTAAAACCGGCGCTGCTATACATGCGGGCGGCGCAAAAAAGGCAAAGAGAACCATAGTTGGCATCCTCGATTCAGAGGAAAGGATGAGAGAGCTAAAAGAAAACGTGCGGAAGGCAAAGAAGCCTAATTCTTCTTTTGACATTGCCCGTTTCGCACTAACTTTATAAGAAAAGGGGACGTTTCACTTTGCAGCAACTCATTACAGACAAATAAGTTACAACATGTCATTTTCCGGTTTTCAGATAGGAAAAGTGGAAAATGACCGTTTGTAACTTCTTATTACATAAGTAGTTAGGACAAAGTGAAACGTCCCCTTATTAGGAGGTTGCGTGAAACCGGATATTAACGAAGAGCTGCAGCGGATAGTAGAGTCCCTTAAAGCCTATGCCGAACTTGAAGAAAAATCGGGTTCGTCATTCCTCAGCTATTCCAAAGGGAAGAAAATCATTGTAGGCAACGAAAAAGGCCTAGGGACTAAAAAAGGGGCACTTGAGGCGCTTAAAACCGAGATTATAGAAAGCGATTGCTGCCAACTTTTCAGGACGCGCACAAATCTTGTATTTGGATCAGGCAGCCCGGATGCCAAACTTGTATTTGTAGGCGAGGCGCCCGGAAGAGAAGAAGATTTACAGGGCCTTCCGTTTATTGGAAGAGCCGGCCAGCTTTTAACAAAGATCATCGAATCCATAGGTCTTAAGAGAAAGGATGTTTACATATGCAATATACTTAAGTGCCGCCCCCCGAATAACCGCAACCCCTTCCCGACCGAAATTCTGGCATGCGAAGGGTACCTGGTGAGGCAGCTTGAGATCATAAAGCCGAAGATAATATGCGCCCTCGGTAAATTCGCGGCACAGACATTATTGAGAGACCAGACGCCCATTTCTAAGCTCCGCGGCAGATTTTTTGATTATCACGGCGTAAAACTGATACCCACGTTTCATCCGGCATACCTTCTCAGAAACCCCAAGGATAAACAGCTTGTCTGGGAAGACATGAAAAAGATAAAACGGGAACTGAAAACCTAAAAAATGAAATACGCAGAGGTCGGCTTAAATCTTCCTATTGATAAAACCTTCCATTATCGCATTCCGTGCAACATGGCCGGAGAAATAGAAGTGGGTAAGCGGGTGTGGGTCCCTTTCAGCAGGCGCAGGATGATCGGTTATGTTGTGGGCGTAACCGATAATGCGCCAGTTTTCAGGGTGCGGGATATAGAGAAAGTAATAGACGATAGCCCGATCCTTTCGGATGACCTCATGAGATTTACCAAATGGATATCGGATTATTATTGTGCCTCCTGGGGAAGCGCACTGGCATCGGCGATACCGTCACCCTTAAAAAGCGGAAAGACGAGCATGAAAGAGCGCATGCCGAAAAGGGAAGAAGAATATGCGCCCACTTCACACCTAAAGCCAACGGTCGAACAGGCAAAAGCCATTAAAGAGATAAAAAACTTTATAGAAAAAAGTAAATTCAAGGTATTCCTTCTGCACGGGATAACATCAAGCGGCAAAACAGAAGTCTATCTGCAATGCATAAGTAGTGTTGTTGAAAAAGGGAGGAGCGCCATAGTATTGATTCCTGAAATCTCTCTGACGCCTCAAGCAGTGGAACGGTTTAAGTCCCGTTTCGGGGAGAATGTGGCCGTCATTCACAGCCAGATAACGGGCGGCAGGCGCTTTAAGGAATGGAAAAATATAAAAGACGGCGTCTCCAAGATAGTGATTGGCGCGCGCTCCGCCTTATTTAGCCCTGTAAAAGACCTCGGCCTTATCGTTGTTGATGAGGAACACGAGACTTCTTATAAACAAGAGGATACGCCCAGATATCATGCGCGGGAGGCTGCTATCGAAAGGGCAAGGATCGCAGGGTGCCCTCTTATCCTCGGTAGCGCCACCCCTTCCCTGGAGTCTTATTATAAGGCTGAAAAAGGCGAATATAAACTTCTTAAATTGACGAAAAGGATTGATAATAGGCCCCTTCCCCGCGCAGCTATAATTGACATGAAACCTGAGATAGCAAAAGGCAGGTATGCCAGTATTATATCAACATACCTGCGCAGAAGAATAGAGGAGACGGTAAGCGGGGATAAGCAGATAATGCTTTTTTTAAATAGGAGGGGCTTCTCAACATATATAAATTGTAAAAACTGCGGACATACCTTAAAATGCAAGAAATGCGATTCTGTCCTAGTGTACCATTCTTCTAAAAAGGAACTTGTCTGTCACTATTGCAATAGAAGGGAAGGCATACCCAAAATTTGCCCGGAGTGCGAGAGTTCTTATTTAAATTTTTCGGGAAAGGGGACCGAGAAAATAGAATCAGAGATCCATAGGATATTTCCGACAGCGAACATAGACAGGATGGATACGGATGCCACCAGAAGGAAAGGCTCGCATGACGCTATCCTGAAAAAGGTAAAAGAAGGCAAAACCAATATTTTGGTCGGTACGCAAATGATCGCCAAGGGGCACGATTTTCCGCAGGTTACGCTGGTGGGGGTTATTTCCGCGGATGTAAACCTGAATATACCGGATTTCAGATCAAGCGAGCGCACCTTTAATCTCCTTACGCAGGTCGGAGGCAGGGCAGGGAGAGGTAAGGATGCAGGAGAAGTTGTTATACAGACCTACACGCCGGCGCATTATGCAATAAAGGCAGCCGCCAAACACGACTACGAGGCGTTTTATAGACACGAAATTGGGCTGAGGAAAGACTTAAATTTTCCGCCCTTTGCCAATATTATAAAAATAACGTTAAAATCAACCACGGAGGCAATAGCAAAAGATGCCGCCTCAGGCCTGGCGAAATATGTAAGAAAAAAACTTAAAAAAAATATAGACATTGTAGGGCCGGCGCCGGGAGTAATCGCAAAAATAAGAAATCGTTATATATGGAATATCCTTATCAAGACAAAAGACGTCTTAAAAACCTGCGGGAAATTGAAATCGGCATTGGCGGATTATGGAAGGATTAAAAGGACTTCTGTGGGTATAGACGTGGACCCTATTCTGTGATCTCCCTGATTCTAAAATCCTCGGCGTCTTTCTTATCGAAACTTTTATCAATCGTGGTAAGCGCATCCAGGTTCTTAAGTGCCTTATCCGCATTGGCATCATGAGGCTTTAATTCGAGTACCTTTTTAAAGCACAATCTCGCCCGGCCATAATTGCCGAGACCGGAATATATTTCTCCGAGCAGCTCATATGCGATAATATTCTTTGGCGATATATTTATAGCGCTTTCCAATGTTACGGCAGAGGCCTCTTTCATCCCTTCTATCTTTAAAATGTTGCCGAGCTTTACCAGGGCCATACTGTTCTTCGGATCATTTTTTAATATCTTTTCATAGGTAGAAATGGCCTCGTGGCGCTTACCCACACTTTCGCTTATAAAGGCTATAAACATATATATAAAAGATAAAACCCTCCTTATGAGACGTATTACCATAGCGGGAGGGTTCTCGTTAAATTTTTTTATTTCTGCCAGCCGCAATAATTGCCTGCCCTTGACAAAATCAGGTTTTATATTAATGGCGCGCGTCAAGAGCTCGATCGCATAATTATAATTTTTCTGATGTACGGCCAGCGAAGCTTTATCATAGAGGACTTTTATTTCTTCGGGTAGGCCATGTTCCGTCATTTCCTTCACCTTTTTATAATATGATTATTATATAGCGGTATTATACGAAGTCAACAGAAATCATGTATTTATAGAACGAAATTGTACCTTAATCCATATAACCAACAGGCCGGGCCAGAACCCCTTACGCTATCTTATAAGCTTAAATTAGACTTTATCACAACAGCTGTATATATTCAAGAACTTTGTAATCTGCCGGACATGACCAGGCTTCGGCCGGAGGCTGATTTACCAATGCTTTATGATAGGAAGATCAACAGGCCAATGCTTCTATTACAGGAAGCTGCCCCTGCGCGCATTTTGTTCAAAAATTGAACAAAAAAGCTCTTTTTACTTGACATAAAACTACCATTGATATATACTGTTGTTCAATAAATGAACGTATATGAACTGTTTTAAAGCGCTACCGCAAGGAGAAGTTTATGGACGATAATACTTTTTTAAAAGAAGAAACCCTAGACGTTATAAAGGAAATAGAAGATAACCCCGCCCTAAACCAGCGCCTTCTTTCCCAAAAGCTTAATATATCCCTGGGAAAGACAAACTACCTCTTGAAGGCACTGGTTAAGAAAGGCATGGTCAAGATTGCCAGCTTTTCAAAAAATCCCAAGAAGACAAAGAAGTTGAAGTATATCCTCACGCCAAAGGGATTAGAGCAAAAAATAAAGCTCACTTATCATTTTCTACGGGTCAAAGAAGTCCAGTATAACAAGCTGAAAAAAGAATACGAAAATTGTGCGGGAAGTTCAAAATAGGTCATTGTACCAGAGACTTTTTGGAGGAAAAAATGCTAAATAAAATACTAAATGATAAGGTCATTCTAATAACCGGAGGGACAGGCTCTTTCGGCCAGACCTTTACTAAGACGTTATTAGAAAAATATAGGTCGAAGAAAGTCATAGTCTTCAGCCGTGATGAATTCAAACAGCATCAGATGGCAAAAAAATTTCCGAGCGAGAAATATAATATAAGGTTCTTTTTAGGCGATATAAGAGACAGAGACAGGCTGGAGAGGGCCTTCGAAGGCGTTGTCTATGTTATTCACGCCGCTGCGTTAAAACAGGTTCCTGCACTGGAGTATAATCCGATGGAGGCGGTAAAGACAAATATTATAGGGGCAAAGAATATAGTGGATGCGGCTATCGATAAGGGCGTGAAAAAGGTAGTAGCACTGTCCAGCGACAAGGCAGTAAATCCTATAAATTTATACGGAGCCACTAAGCTGGTAGCGGAAAAGATATTTATCGACGCAAATCCCCTATGCGGCGGAAGGGTTATATTCTCTGTTGTGCGTTACGGTAACGTAGTGGCGTCCCGCGGCAGTGTCATCGAAGCCTTTTTAAAGCTAAAACGCCAGAAAGTAAGAGAATTCCCCCTAACCGATGAAAACATGACGCGTTTCTGGATGACTTTAGACCAAAGCGTGGAACTTGTCTTGAAGGCCCTTCAGGAGGCAGAGGGCGGGGAGATATTTGTCCCCAAGATCCCTTCCATGAGAATAGTAGATCTCGCCAAGGCAATAGCTCCGGAATGCACATTCAAAATAATCGGGATTAGGCCAGGAGAA
>JAUWWU010000097.1 GCA_030616695.1 Candidatus Omnitrophota bacterium
CCCAATTTTCTATATCTGAGCAAAAGGCATAAAGAGGCGTTTGCGTATCTTATTTACGGCATTAAAGCGCGAAAGGGCTTTCTTGAGATAACGGGTGAAGTCGGGACCGGAAAGACTACGCTCTGCAGGGCCCTTTTAAACCAACTTGATGTGCACACAAAGGCCGCTTTTATATTCAACTCGGACCTGTCCGAATTACAATTACTTCGTGCGATCCTGGACGATCTGGGGATAAAAAGCGAAAAGAACACCAAGATAGACCTCTTTAACAGCTTGAATAATTTTTTAATCGAACAGTTGCAGCTTAATAACAACGTTGTCGTTATCCTCGACGAGGCGCAAAATCTAAAGCCGCGGACTCTCGAGCAGATGCGCATGCTTTCCAACCTTGAGACGGAGAAAGAAAAACTTTTTCAAATAATATTTGTGGGCCAGCCCGAACTGCGGGATAGGCTGAAAGCCCCAGGCTTGCGGCAGCTAAGGCAGCGCATAGGCGTCAGATACCACATTTTGCCACTTGAAAAAAGGGAGGTACCGGATTACATAAACCACAGGTTGCGGGTTGCGGGGTCGGACGGCAGTATAAAATTTGCGGAAGATGCCCTAGAGAGGATTTACGAATATTCTAATGGGATTCCGCGCCTTATCAATATAGTTTGCGACAAGGCGTTGTTGCTTGGCTTTGTGCTTGCGACATACGAGATAGATGGTAAAATAGTGGAAAAAAGCATAGAAGAAATAGAAGGGGAGGTGGCGGTATGAGCATAATCACGGACGCGCTTAAGAAGGTCGAGAATGAAAAAGGCAGCAAAACCATGTCCTCAAAGGCCTATGTGAATAAAGTCATGGGGCCTGAGCGGAAAGGGACCTATCAGGGAAAAGAACTTAAAGGCAATAAGACATTGATTGCTGCGGGGTCGATGGTGCTGCTGACGATTATAATCCTGGCGGTTAGCAACGCGTTCCTAATCCCCAAGGATCTAGAGCTGGCAGGCCGCACAGAGCTGCTTGAGGCAGAGGCTTATAGGGATATGAGATCAGAGATAGAATTACTTGAGAGCGAGCGAGTTGCTGCGCGCAAGGAGCTTTTATCCAGTTTTAGGTTGAACGGCATAGTGTGGGACAGCAACGATTCCTGGGCTATTATAAATAACAGGATAGTGAGGCCCGGGGATGTGCTGGAGGGAGTGACTATCGTTTCAATAAAACCGCAGAAAGTCGTTCTTTCTTTTAAGCAGGAAGAATTTGACTTAGTGGTTAAATAAAAAGATTGCGACGGGTTATTCTAAGATAAAGTTGGTATCTGTTTTCGTTATACCTTCGACCACCCGCAGCTTGGTGACTACCAATTTCATGAGGTTATCGTAATTATCCGCTTCAATGAGAGCTATAATATCCTGCTCTCCCGTTGTCATGTACGCTTCTTTAACGCCTTTTATTTCCGATAGAGCGCTTCTTATGATTTTTTCCTTTCCCGGTACGACATTTACCTTGAGGTATGCTTTGGCCATTCTTCACCTCTCCCCTTTCTGTTTATAGATCCAGGACAAATTTATATATCTGGAAGCCTCCCATGTCTATTTTTTCGACTTCTTTGAAGTTCATTTTTTTTAAGAGATTTATGGCCTGCACCATCCTTCCGGTTGTCCTGAAAGCGATATGCTTGAAATCATTTTTTCTGCAGAGGCGGATACCCTTATCCAGAAGAAGCGCGCCGTACCCTTTTCTTCTGCACGACGGATCCACAAATAACCTCCGGACCAGGGCCGTATCTTCGGAATCTTCTTTTATCCCGATGGTCGCCAGGATATTCCCCTCGCTCTCCACGACAAAAAAGCCGTCGCGCTTTCCGCCGTAACTGTTTGAAATGTCGGCCAGGTCACTGTTTTCATAGACACTTTTATCGAAGGGGTATTCCTTTGTTAATACGGAGATAATAAGATTTTTTACTCTGTCGCTATCTTTAACCTCAAAGGTTCTGACTTGCATTTTATTCTCCCCTTATCTTTCGAATATATGATTACGCCGCTATCTCCCGTATAACTTCGGCGACGAGCTTTTTAGGCACATTCTCTACTACCCTTATTCTGCCTATCCTCACCGGCAGCACAAATCTATTTATTCCATGCGTAAATTTTTTATCGTGGCAAAGGGCAGCTAAAATTTTGGGACTTTTAAAACCTTTCGCTCTTGTCGGCAGCTTAGTTCTGGCTATAATGTTTTTAATCTCCGTTAATTCTTTCTTTGAAAGCATGCCCATTTTATTCGAGATGATGGCTGCCGCTATCATGCCGATAGCTATGGCCTCGCCGTGGTTATATGTGCCGATATATCCTGAAGCTGCCTCAATGGCGTGGCCGATAGTATGCCCGTAGTTTAATGCCGCCCGCACCCCCTTTACGTCTTTTTCGTCGGCGCTTACGACTTTCGACTTTATTAAGCAGCACTTTCTGACGACATGTTTCAGGTTTCTCTTCTCCAGTCTTTTCAGAGAGGCAATATTCCGGGACAGAAAATCAAAAAAGGCTCTGCTGTTTATAATCGAATACTTGATTATTTCGGATAGGCCGCACTTAATTTCGCGCTCAGGCAGGGTCTTGAGCAGCGATATATCGGATATGACGATCCGGGGCTGATAGAATGCCCCTACCAGATTTTTGGCGACAGGCAAGTCTATTGCAACCTTGCCGCCTATGGATGAGTCAACCTGGGCCACCAGAGTAGTCGGGATTTGCACAAGGCTTACGCCGCGCCTGTATGCCGCTGCCACGAAACCCGCAAGGTCGCCGATAACGCCGCCGCCGAATGCGACGATGAACGGCTTTCTTCCCTTATCCAACTTGGCTATCTTGTTTATCAGACCCGAGAAGACCTTATAAGATTTACTGGATTCCGAGTCAGGCACGGTTAATATGTGCGCGCCTATACCCTTTTTTGCGAGAGACTTTTTTAAGATGGCGCCGTAAAGGCGTTTTATTCTGGGGTTTGTTATTATTATGCCGTTACTTCCAAGATTCAGGCGGGAGATATGCGCCCCGGCTTCAACAAGTATACCGTTCCCTATTTTTATTGGGTAACTGCGTTTGCCCAGTTTTACCGTGATATCGCGCATAACCTTTGCTCGAATTCTACAGCTTTTTTTAACAATTTTTCTGAAAAACCTATATTGGTTACCACAAGCTCTCCTGTGTGTTCCGGGCCGCCTTTTTCGTAAAAACCCTTTTTGGAGAGGGCAAAACTTATTGTCCATCTTGCTTTTATGCCGACGGGGTTAACGCCCCCCGTTGTGGGATTAAGGCCTGACGGGATGTCGACTGCGAGGATCGGTATGCCGGACGAGTTTAAAAGCTCTATAAGTTTTTTAAGCGGTCCGGAGACAGAGCCGGAAAAGCCGGTCCCTAAAAGCGCGTCGATTATCAACGAGCAGTCTAATTTATTTTTCAATTGCTCAATATCCGTTTCAGAGCCTATCTCGTCTAATCCGACATCTGCTTCCATTAATGATCTGAACTTGGCGGCCGCTTCGTTCCGGACATCCCTGGCCTTTCCCATCAGATAGACGCGGACGTCAAAACCGCGTTCTGCCAGTTTGCGGCCGGCTACAAAGCCGTCTCCGCCATTATTGCCCTTTCCGCAGAATATAACCACCCGGGTTCTCTTGAGGCTGCGCAGCAACTCACATGCCTTTTCAGAAATTGCTTCGCCTGCGTTTTCCATGAGAGACAATGCGGAGATGCCGCTTATTTCGGCCATCCTGTCCAGTTCCCGCATTGTTTCAGCGCTTACAGGCATCATTTTTTCTCTAGCTTTTTTGCGCCTTTCGCTTCTTCTTTGCCCGGAGGCGTTTTTGCTGCAGCGCCTTTTGCCGGTGCGGCTGTGCCTTTTCCTTCCGCCGCGGCAGCAGCGCCCTCGGCTGCTACGCCCTCGGCTGCTACGCCTTCGGCTGCTATGCCCTCAGCGGTAGCTTCGGCAGCTTTTTCCTTCTTGATCTTTATCTTTAAGAGTTTCATTTTTGGCAATCCGAAAATCGAAGTACCCTCTGCCCATTTGTTCTTATCGACCAAAAACTTTAATCTTTCAAAGCGCTTCCATATGGACCTATGGGCCTTTCCTTTTGCGTCTGATTTTAAGCTTGGATGCTGCGACATTCTATTTTCTCCCCTTTCGGTCTCGTTTTTTATTCTTCAATTTTGCGAAAGTAACAGGTCGGATATCTATTTTTTAAGATTTCGAAATCCTTTTCCGATTCTTTTTTATTTGCATACCTGCCTATGCAGACCTGCAGCCAGTTATTTGACCGTATCGCAAAGGCCTCGTAATCGTCATCCTTTAGGCGTTCTATTTCTTTTTTGGCATCTTTTTCGTTTTTAAATGAGGCCACCTGAATAGTGTAGGGCTTAAGGGCGGCGTCGATCATGCCCCCTTCAGCACTTTTACCGCCTTCAGCAATTTCGGGATTTTCAACTGGCTCCATTTCAGGGGTTTCTGGAATGGCGGCTTCATTTTTTTCCGTTTCGGGCCGTTGTTTTTCGGCCGTTTCCGGGGCATCGGCCACAATCGCCTTTCCTTTTTCGACCCCCAGCGAGAAAAAAATCACTAAAAG
>JAUWWU010000095.1 GCA_030616695.1 Candidatus Omnitrophota bacterium
CTGTATGGACATCTCCCGGAGATATATAGATGATATTGCCCCTTATGCTGTAGGCCAATCCGTTAACAATAATTATGGCTTCAAGCGCTTCTTTTAGAGTTACATCCCTTAAGCTGATAGTCACTTTTCCCCTGACATCGGAGCCGGTGATGATATTCAGATTATATGTCATTGAAATAGAGCGCAATACGGTGAGGAGGTCTGCATTTTTATAATCGAGGCTTACTATCGTATTTAATTTATCCTTCGAGGCGCCTTCATCCTGGGACGTTATGGATTCCGATCCCTGGGCAAAGGATACAGATGAGGCCAAGAGGATAATGACAAGTAAGGCCGGCAGCCTCCCTTTGAATCTTTGCATGGATTTCAGTCTGTCTTTTGTATGCTTCATCCGATTATTTCTTTGTTTTTAGTTATCGTCTAAACTTAGTGAATGCTCCTCAAGGTCGTCGGCAACTATTACAGTGCCGGGAAGGATTTCCTTTACCTTGAAACCGGCGATTTCAGAGCCGACTCTCACTACAGTATCATTTATAATAGCTGTAGGGGCATTAGGCTCATAGATTATGCCTTCCAATTTTAAGTCTACTTTACGTTCGGCCGCAGCGGGCCGGGATTTTGAAACAAAGATGTCCCTTAGCAGGGCTTGGGCTTCCTCGCTCTCTATTTCCCCGCCGGGAGACCACTCTGAAATAGGCGTTTCGCTTAAAAGGCACGACAATAATAGATGAGCTGAAACCCCCGGCCCCTTTACTCTGCCTTTCGGCTCGGAAATGCGCATTTCTTCTATTTTTAGAAAAGGGGATATGTTCTCGAGCCTGTCTATATAATCTACTACCTCGTTATAGGAGGCGCCTGAGGTAAGTTCTATAAAAATGCGCGAATATACATCCCCTTCCTCCACCTTCTGCTGAACCGAGATCAATTCTACCCCCTCTGCCAGCCGGGCGACTTCCGCTATCAGATAGGATGCGTCTTTTCTGCTGGGAAGCCTTTTTTCTATCTCAGCGATATCACTCAAAATCTTTTCGCTCTCAAGGGCCGCCCGGCGTATATCCTCTTCCTGCCTGTCTATAGGAGGGAGTTCGGCGGTGATTTCATCCAGGCGCGTCCTCAGTTTCTGGACCTGAAACTTATATGTAGCTATGTCTGCCGTTACGGGCTTATAGAAAAGCCTGTAATAAGAGACTATGACGATTACCGCTATAAAAAGAAGCGTCAGGGTCTTCTCTCTTGCCTTTAGTTTTTTATAACGCGCTAATATCGCATCTATCATGTCCTTACATCCGCGACAATCTCAAAATTATACACTCCCTGGACAGGGTCTTTTTCGGTATAATTAAAGTCGGCGTCCATAAATTCGTCAGAAGATTTTATATACCCTATTAATGCGGCTATCAGGCCCATATCGGCCGTAGAGCCGGTAATGGTCAGCCTGTCTTCCTTATAGCTCAAGCTGGTAATCCATATATCTTCGGGCAATAACTCCGAGATCGAGGTAAGAAAACCGGAAAAGTCTTCGGGCCTCCTTAGCCCGCCCCTGACAAGGCCTAGCCTTGCTTCCAATAAGGCCTTTTTATTTAACAAGTCAGCCGCTTCTTTGCCAAGGCTTAATTGCCTTGCCTGCATATTTCCCAGCTGGGCCTTTGTGGTCTTGACCTGCCTGGTCAAAGAATTCATCTTTCCTTTATAATGTCCGGACCTTACCGCCTGTATGCCGAGTAACGAGATGCCCAGCATCACGACCACTGCCGTTGCCAGAACCGGCTTTTGTTTTAGGGCGGTTGAGAGAACCTGTATGCGCCTTTTTTCTTCTTCGGCCAAGAGGTTTATTTGCCTTGGTATCTCTATTTTTTGGCCTGCCGCCATGCCGGCACACACGGCAAAATTCGAAGAAGCCGGGATAAGCCGCTTTTGCCTGCTCTTCATCGCGTCAGAAAGCCCGAACAGGGCGAAAGGATTGGCGCATTCAACGGGCACGCCCAGTCTCGCGCTTAAGAATCGGTCCAAATTCGTCAGGTTTGCCCCGCCGCCGCATAGAACCACACGGTCAAATTTGGCGATCTCTGACTGGGTTACCTGATAGGAAAAGTATTTAAAAGAATGCATTATGTCTACTACCAAATTCTCTAAATGCGCTACTAAGCCGTAATATACCGCTTCCGACTTATCTGCCTTATCGGGCGATTCTCCAGATTCATAAAACGGGGATATCTTTTTATCGGCGGCCCAGAATACAAGGCCATAATTCCTCTTAGCCTTTTCTGCTTCCTCTTCAGTGACCCCCCGATGTCCTGCCAGGGCCTTTGTCATATTCTTGGAGCTTAAACTCAGATTTCTTGAAAAGCACAATGAACCGCCTTTCTCTATGGCAAGTAAGGTGCCCGTCTCTCCCATGTCTATCCACAAGGTCACTTCATTTTTTACTTCCCTGGCTTTATAGAACCGGCTTAGGTTTATCAGGTCAAAGGGCAATATCCCGATTTTCACGGGCTTAAGGCCGGCTCCCTGTAGCAATGACACCGTCTTTTTAACCGTATCCCGGTGGGTGCATGCGACTATTACCCGCTGGGACGAAGTCGCCGATACCGCTCCCATACCCTCCCATTTCGAAAATTTTATTATAAGTTCTTCTATATCCAAATCAAACGGCCTGAGCTGGGTGACCTTATAGCGTATCGCCGCAATAAGCTCGTCTTCCTGCATCTGCGGAAACAGCATATTATAAAACTGGACATCTTTGGTAGAAAGCGTTGTCGTGCATAGAGGGCCTGTTTCATTGCGGCTGGTAATCTTTTTTAAGGCAGATTTTATCGAAACTGTGGGATCGTTATCGGCTGCGGCCGGGAGGCCTTCTTCATCAATACAGATAATCTCTAACTCGCCCTTTTCCCCTTCGCCCAATTGAAAAAGCTTTATGCCGGAGGCGCCGATATCGATTGCTGCGGGCAGCGGCCTTAGCGAAGGGGCTTCCTTTTGAGGGCTAGGGGGTATGATCTTCGGAGAATGCCTATAATGCGTAAAAATAGCCGATATCTTTTCTTTTTCCGCCTTAGGCCTGGTAAAAATATCTTTTACGATATTTTTACGCACTGTCTGGTTGGAGTTTTTGTCCTTTTGCTTCATTCTCCTCGGCCGCCTTTTGTGGTTTGGTTAAAGCTATCACCTCATCCGCCAATGAGGCATAATCCCTGGCGCCGTTTGAGTCAGGCGCATATTCAAATATGGATTTTCTGCTTGCCGAAGCCTCAGCCAGTTTTATATTCATGCGGATCGTGCTTTGAAAAACCCTGTCTTTAAAATAATCTTTTATCTGGGCCAGGATGTCTCTATTCATCTTCGTCCTCTGGTCGAACAGGGTCGGTAATATGCCCAGGACCTGCAATCCGAGATTCAGGCGCTCCTTTACGACCTTCATCGTCGAAAAAAGCTCTCCCATCCCTTCCAGGGAAAAATAGTGA
Source organism: Candidatus Omnitrophota bacterium (assembly GCA_030616695.1). Taxonomy (GTDB): domain Bacteria; phylum Omnitrophota; class Gorgyraeia; order JAHIPI01; family JAHIPI01; genus JAUWWU01. The sequence continues at coordinate 3,462 of JAUWWU010000095.1, forward strand.
GTCTGAATAGGGATCAGGAGAAAGTCGGCCGCTACCAGGCCGTTTATAGTAAGGAGGTTAAGCGACGGGGAGCAATCTATAATTATATAATCATAGTTCCGCTTGCTTGTATTTATCATTTTATATATTGCCGTGCGCAGGATCCCTTCCCTTCCCAGCAGATCGGCTATTTCAAGCTGGGCCCCGCTCAGCATAGGCATCGCCGGGGCAATATCCAGATTTTCCTTATAGGTATTAACAATAGAATTCTCCAGCCGGAAATTTTTTACGATCACATCATAGATTGAAGAGTTCAGATTGTACACATCCACTCCTATGCCCAATGAAGCGTGGGATTGCGGGTCGAGGTCTATCATAAGGACCTTAAAATTTTTCCTGACTAAAACAGCGGAAAGGTTTATTGCTGTTGTGGACTTGCCGCAACCGCCTTTTTGATTGGCGATTGTGATAATGGTCACGTCTTTATTGGGATCGCGGTGCATGAAATATTCCAAATTAGCGCCGCGTTCTTCAAACCCTCCGGGCTTGTTATCCCCGCGTTTCATAAAAAAAGATTTCATGTCATCAAACATAGCGCACCTCTCTTTTTATATACTATAACCCTTTTCCAGTTTCTGGTGGATAAGCTTTAAGGAATAGCCCTCTCTCCTTAGCTGCTGGATCTTTTCATGGATACCCGCCGTCTCGCTCTTATCATATAACCTGGCATTGCCTTTTCTGTCGTGGACTTTAAACAACCCCAGGTTTGTGTAATAATTCACAGTGGCGACAGAGATCCCTAAAAGCTTGGCCAATTTTTCCGTAGTAATAAGATTTTCCGAAATTTCCATTTCTTTATTCTCCTTTTGAACTTATAGGACTTGTTAATGAATGCTAATAGATCTTGTTAGGCCTTCTATAAGGAAATATACATGAGAAAATCCGCTTTGTCAATAGCAGCGGGTAAATAAGGACTTGTTAACATTTGTTAACATTTACTATATATAGTTTTTATTTTAAAGAGTTTATAGGGATCTTTGAGGAAAGAGTTATCGCGGGATTAAATCTGTTTATTCAGGCAGGCGCCAGCCTATCCCTTCGTTAACGCATTGCCATTGCGTAGGTTGATAATCGCCGTCGTATTCCGGATCCGCAAAAATATTTCCTTC
>JAUWWU010000135.1 GCA_030616695.1 Candidatus Omnitrophota bacterium
GATAGGAATATCGTATATATCCAGCTCTTCCTTTTTGATAAGATAAAGAAGGAGATCTAGCGGCCCTTCGAATATTTCGAGTTTAACTTTGTATGTCATATGTTCTTTTCCGCGGAAATATGAAAAAGGCTCAGGGCGTCTTTCACTTCTTTTATCGTGGCATCGGTTTCCTTGCGGGCCTTAAATAAAGATTCCATGTAGGGGGCGACTACCCGCTCCTGCTTTTCTCCTTCCAGCCATTTCCTTTTTTCCCTAAACGGCTTTAAATACTCTATCAAAATCTCCGCCATTTCTTTTTTACATTCGGTGCAGCCTTTTTGAGCGTTTTTACACCACTGCTTTACTTCTTTAACCTTTTCCCCCGGAGCGAAAACTTTATAGTATGAAAAGACGTTACATGCCTTAGGGTGGCCTTTATCCTTTAATTTGATCCTTTTAGTGTCGGTTATCATAGTCTGTACTTTTTTTCTTATCTCGTCCGGATTTTCGCATATTGCGATATAATTATTATAACTTTTGGACATCTTTCTGTTGTCCAACCCCAATAATTTCGGAGTCTCTGTCAGAAGCGCTTCCGGTTCCGGGAATATCTTTTTTCCATATAAATTATTAAAGCGTCTTAAAATCTCCCGCGTCAATTCGAGGTGCGGCAACTGGTCTGCCCCCACCGGAACGACATTAGCCTTATACAACGCTATATCGGCGGCCTGTAAGACAGGGTATCCCAAAAATGCGTAAGTCGTAAGGTTTCTCCCTTTCATCTCCCTAAGTTGTTCTTTATAAGTCGGGTTTCGTTCGAGCCATCCCAGCGGGACAAATAAAGAAAAAGTCATCGCCAGTTCAAGATGTGCGGGGATCTCCGACTGTGTGAAAAGCGTGCTTTTCTTCAGGTCTATGCCGCAACTCAGCCAGTCGAGCATCATCTCCATCGCATATTTTCTGGTAAGCTTCGGGTCTTCATACTCACTCATAAGCGCATGCCAGTCGGCGATCATAAAGTAGCAGTCGTATTCCTCCTGTAAGCGCACCCAATTTTTCAACGCCCCGACGAGGTGCCCTATATGCAGCGGCCCTGTCGGCCGCATTCCGCTAAGCACTCTTTTTTTCATAGCAGGGCCTCTCCTATTTGTCTTTTAATCTCCTGGCGATCTTCTGGATCTCAAAGGCCTCGATAACGTCGCCTTCCTTTATATTATTATGATGGGCAAGTGCTATGCCGCACTCAAACCCTTCCGCTGCCTCTTTGATATCGTCTTTAAACCTCTTCAAAGAAGCGATCTTGCCCTCATATACTATATTGCCGCCTCTGCTTAACCTGACCGCAGCATTCCTGGCTATTTTGCCCTTGACTACATAACAACCGGCGATAGTCCCCACTTTGGAGGTCGTAAAGGTCTTTCTGACCTGCGCCTTGCCTAAAGAGACCTCTTTTGCGATAGGCTCAAGCATCCCTTCCATGGCAGCTTCTATATCGGCGGTCGCTTCATAAATAATGTTATATAACTTTATCTCCACGCCTTCTTTGTCCGCCGTCTGCTGTGCCTTTGATTCTACCTTGACATGAAACCCTATGACGACTGCGTTGGAGGCCATGGCTAATACGACGTCTGAATCGTTGACATTTCCCAGCCCGGAATGGATAACGCCTATCTTTATGTATTTCGTACTCAATTCTCCCAGCGATTTCTGGAGTGCTTCTATGGAGCCGGAGACATCGCCTTTTATTATAACCTTCAGTTCCTTTATCTGCCCTTTTTCTATCTGCTGATAAAGGCTTTCCAGGCTGACATGCTTCGGGGCCGAGAGCTCTCTTTCTTTTTCCGCGCTCTGTTTTTTGAGGCAGTACTCGCGCGTCTTCCTTTCATCTTTTGCCACAAAGAATTTTTCTCCTGCCTGCGGCACGCCGGAAAGCCCTAATATCTCAATGGGCGTTGAGGGGGGCGCTCCCTGGACACGCTGGCCCCTATCGTTAATCATCGCTTTTACCTTTCCGTAATGGGTGCCTGCCACAACCATGTCCCCGAGATGTAAAGTCCCGTTCTGGACCAAGACCGTTGCGGCAATACCGTGTCCCCGCGAGAGTTCGCTTTCTACTACAACGCCTTTGGCGACTGTCTTGGGATTTGCTTTGAGTTCCAAAAGCTCGGCTTCTAAAAGAAGCATTTCTAAAAGCTTATCTATGCCTTTTCCCGTCTTTGCCGAAACTTCCACAACTATGGTTTTTCCGCCCCAGTCTTCTGACATAAGGTTAAGTTTAGACAATTGAGTCTTTACCTTATCTATATCTATATGCGGCAAATCGCATTTATTCAGCGCTACTACTATCGGGACCCCGGCAGCCCTGGCATGGTCAATTGCCTCAACCGTCTGCGGCTTAACGCCGTCATCGGCCGCGATGACGAGTATTACGATATCGGTAGCATTAGCTCCCCTTGCCCTCATCTCCGTAAACGCCTCGTGGCCCGGCGTATCTAGAAAACTCACTGCCCCGTCCTTAAGCATGACTTCATAGGCCCCTATATGTTGAGTAATGCCGCCATGCTCCTTTGCCGCTACCTTTGTCTTGCGTATCATGTCAAGTAAAGATGTCTTGCCATGGTCAACATGGCCCATAAACGTCACCACGGGAGCTCTCGGAACAAGGTCCTTTACATCCTCTGCTTCTTCCTGCCTGAATGCCGCTTCTTCGAGCGTCGGAAGTTTTTCTATTTCGGTATCGTAAAGGCGCGCTATATCGTTAACGACCTTCTCATCCAGCGATTGGTTGATGGTAACGAAAATACCCCTCTCTATCATCGCCTTCATAAGCTCATTGGGCTTTATATCGAGCTTACCCGCAAATTCTTTTACTGTTATCGGAATATCGATGGCTATCTTTTTCCGTACACCCGTCTCGGCAGGCGCTGCCGGCGCCTTTTCCCTGGATAGCGCCTCGGCTATATAAGGTTTTTTATCTAAGGCAGGGGCTTTGGGCTAAAACGGAATGCGGGGTTTTTATATTAACGGGGCCGCCTCTTTTACAGAAGGCCTTTTTTAAATATTAAACATAATAGCCATTTAC
>JAUWWU010000013.1 GCA_030616695.1 Candidatus Omnitrophota bacterium
GGCCTGGCATTTGCTATGCATGGGCGCGGTGAATATCGTCATATTGCCTGGAAACTATCAGGCCAGAGATATGACTTCCGTATCGTTTCTCGGCCCTATTTTGGAAAAAACAGCTCTTGAAATAATACTGGCTAATAAGCCGGTAGCCGTTACTACAAGTTATCGGCGCGGTTTAAGATACAACCATGTCCTCAGCGAAAAAGCAACGCTGCCGATGGGAAATAAGAGAGAGATGCCTATCAGCACCGACGCGGATAATATAGATAGAGCGCTTAATAGATTACCCCGAAAGGATAAAGAGATCCCGAATTTTGCTAAAAAGACAGTCGCAACTAGCGACTATTCCGGAGGCTTGGGGGAAATCTCGGGGAATATTTCAGACAGAGAGCTTATTTATAGGCCGGCGAAGCCTGAACTGCCGGCATGGGTAAGCGAAGACCTGTCCTTTAGTATGGAGCTCGAATTTATCGTGTCGGCGCAGGGTGAGGTGGAAGAGGTCATTCCCGTTGCGGCATCCGGCAGCCCGGAAGTGGATCTGCTGGGCATAAGGTATCTGAAAAGCTGGAGGTTTGCTCCGCTCGCGAAGGGCGCGGAAGGGCAGCGAAGGGACAGGATAAAATTTATTTTTGGTAAAGAACAATGATAAGAATGGATATATCTCAGGCTGTATTTTTATACCTCTCCTTTACTGTCGTAGGCATCCTTATCCTGTGGATATTTTTTGAGGAGAGATTGAAATTCGTATATTTCCGCGAAGAGGATATATTTGTTTGGCAATGCAATATATGCACATATACGTATGTAGACAGCAAGAGCGAGGACATCTCAAGATGTCCGAGATGCAAGAGTTTTAATATGAGAAAGGAAAAAGGTAAAGGGGGTGAATCGAGTGGAAATAAAATCCTCAAAGGATGAAAAGATCCCGATAGCTCCGCCATTGAAGATATTAGACCATGCGACTATAAACAAGAAATTCGGTTGGTGGTCGGCCGTTGTTTTGCTTGAATCGTGGGGCAGGAAACAGCTCTGTTTCTACCTGTGGCAGAAAAAGCCTGATGGCGGATGGAGAAGGAAGCAGAAATTCGCCGTCCACAGCCAGGAGCACTGGGCATTGATGTCGGAGGCGGTAGATAAGATGGTCGGAGAGCTCAATTAAAAATAGATGCTTCAAAAAGCGCGTATGAAAAAATAGACATATGAGCAAAAGGAAAGTCGTCTATTCGGACAAATACGACGTGGATATAGGCGCCCACGTATTTCCGACAAAAAAATATAAGCTTGTCTGCGAAAGGCTTTTAAGAGAGGGGCTGCTGGAAGAAGAAGACCTCGAATCTCCTCATGCCGCGTCTGAGGAGGACATGCTTCTTGTCCACTCTCAGGAATATCTCAATAAGCTAAAGACAGGAACGTTGAGCTTTGAAGAGATATTTAAGCTGGAGATGCCCTATTCGAAGGAAATCGTCCGCGCTTCCTACCTGTGCGTAAGCGGCACTATTATGGCTTGCGGCATTGCGCTTGATAAGGGCGTGGGCATACATATAGGAGGAGGTTTTCATCACGCCTTCAGGGATCACGGGGAAGGTTTATGCGTTTTAAACGATATCGCTATTGCCATAAGAAAAGCGATAAAGGCCGGCAGGGTAGCCAGGGTTATGACAATAGACTGCGACCTTCATCAAGGCAACGGCACTGCCGATATATTCAGCGATGACGATGAGGTATTCACTTTTTCCATACACCAGCAGAATAATTACCCCTTCTATAAACCTAAAAGCAACCTGGATATAGGCCTTGATGATTACACCGGAGATAAAATATATTTAAACAAACTAAAGAGGCATATTCCTAAAATCATAAGCGACTTCAGGCCCCAGCTCGTATTTTATGTTGCCGGCGCCGACCCGTACAAAAACGATCAGATCGGCAATCTGGCCCTGACTATAGAAGGCCTAAAGGAGAGAGACGAATTTATTTTTGAGACCTCAAGGAATTTCAATGTCCCGATAGCAGTTGTGCTTGCGGGCGGCTACGCGGCAGATATCAGGGATACGGTTACGATACATTTCAATACCGTTAAGGCGGCATTGGAGTATGGCAGGTTTCAGGTTGGTGGAAATGGGTAAATACATAGTAGTTTTTGTTACATGCGCATCAAAAAAAGAGGCGCGGGAGATAACAAAAAGGCTTTTGGATGAAAGGCTGGTGGCTTGCGCTAACATCATTGACGGCGTAAGATCTTTTTTCTGGTGGAAGGGTAAGATCGACAAGGCTAAGGAGTCTCTTATTGTCGCCAAAACTGCAAGAAAGAATTTTATTAAAATACAGAAAAGGGTAAAGGGGCTCCACAGCTATGAAGTGCCCGAGATAATCGCCCTGCCCATTGAGGCGGCTGAGCCGGATTATCTAAAATGGATTGACGGTTCAACCGGGAGGTAGGTCGTAACATGAAACGCCGGTTGATATTATTGTTTTTTTTATTTTGTCTGTGCGGCGTAATTGCATTTGCGGAGGATCTAGATATGAAAGCGCAGGATGAGATAATTTTGCCTGAGCCGAAGGCAAAAGGCGCAATGAGCCTCGAAGAGTCCATATCAAAACGCCGCTCAATAAGATCGTTTACTTCAAAGGGATTGACTTTAGAGGAGATTTCCCAGTTGATATGGGCTACGCAGGGTATCACCGAAAAAGGAAGCGGTTTCAGGGCGGCGCCGTCAGCGGGCGCATTATACCCTCTTGAGATCTACCTCATAAAGGAAGACGGCGTTTTTCACTATGATGTCAAGGGGCATAGCTTAAAAAAAACAGGCAGCCGGGACGTAAGGGGCGAGATCGCCCGGGCTGCATGGAACCAGTCGTTTATACGACAGGCGCCTGTTTCTATCATTATCTGCGCGGTCAGGGACAGGACGACGGCGAGGTACGGAAAACGCGGCAACAGGTACGTAGATATCGAAGTCGGCCACGCTGCCGAGAACCTGCATCTTCAGGCCGTAGCTTTAGGCATGGGATCCGTGCCTATAGGCGCATTTACCGACAGTGAAGTGCAAAAGATATTAGGTTTACCTCGCGGCACAGAGCCGGTATATATCGTGCCGGTAGGATATAAAAATAGGTAAAATTACAAATTACAAGCTACAAATTACAAGTTATGGAAGTTTGTAGTTTGGAATTTGATATTTGTAATTTCCTTTGCGGAGCAAAGGGACGGGGCTGTAGTATAGCGGGAATACGCCACGTTCGCAACGTGGAATCAGGGGTTCGATTCCCCTCAGCTCCACCAGCTTTCTTGCAGGATGTGGAGATAGCAGGAATCGAAGTGAGCCGGCGCCGACGCGTAGGAGGAAAAGCGCGTACTTCCATGAATCGCAGAAGCTAGCGATAGCCGGCGAGTGGCCGACCGGAGCACCCTGGCGAACGCAGAGAGCCGGGCGAAGGCGCCGATTCCCCTCAGCTCCACCACTAAAACGTTCGGGCTCCGGGGCTAAAAAGTGAGGATTGGGCTTTTTACCCCTCCACCCTGCGGCAATATGAAAAGCAGGGCAGGACTTGCGTCCGAACGTTTTTAAGGAGACAACTTTTTAGAAAAAAGTTTTCTCTTTAATGTTCCTTTTTCAAAAATAAGCGGAGAAAGTAATATGTGTGCCAGAAAATTTCTTTTTTTGACAATTGCTTTACTTATTGCAGCGAATGTAAATGCAAAAATAGTTAAAAAAGCGGACCTTGCGGGTTCTTGGTATCCTTCCTCTAAAGAAAGCCTTTCTTCGTTAATAGATAGCTATCTCGATGCCGCAAGACCTACCCATATAGAAGGGGATATAAAAGTTATCATTGTGCCGCATGCCGGCCTTATCTATTCGGGTCCGGTCGCCGCTTATGCATACAAGGCCGTACGGGGTAAAAAATACTCCACTATAATACTGCTCGGTTTTTGCCATAGGAGAAGTTTTGACGGCGTATCCGTTTATAGGGAAGGCCTGTTTCAAACGCCTCTCGGCGCGCTGGAAGTGGATTCCCGGTTAGCGAATGAGATCATCTCCCACGACAAAAAAATAATTTTTAAGCCCGAGGCCTTTGAAAATGAAAATTCAATAGAACTCGAACTGCCGTTTATAAAAAGGGTAATGCCTGATTCCCGGATCGTCCCGATAGTTTTCGGCTCAAGAGGTTTCGAGTATTGCGAGCTGATGGCGGGGATCCTGGGCGAAATACTCAAAGAACGGGAGGATGTGCTTTTGGTGGTCAGCACGGACATGAGCCATTTTCATACATACGACGATGCGAAGCAGATAGATTTGAAAAGTATAGAGCTTTTAAGGGATTTCGCGGCACGCGAAATATATAGAGCATCTACGGAGGGTGAGCAGCTATTTTGCGGATACATGCCGGTTGCTACCGCTTTACTTACATGCAAGGATGCAGGTGCGGATAAAATAACTGTATTGCAATATGCAAATTCCGGGGACGTTACCGGTGACAGGACGAGGGTTGTCGGCTATGTCAGTGCCGCCATTTACAGGGATATCCGGGATGAAACCCCTCTGCCGCAGGGCGGAGAATCGCAACAAAAGGGGGAAGGGATGTTGAATGAAGCACAAAAGAAGAGATTGCTGGAAATCGCGAGAGGTGCAATAAAGGCCTATCTTCAGACGGGCAGGGCCTTGGAGGTCAAAGAAGGCGACCCACTTCTCAATAAAGAAATTGGGGCTTTTGTTACATTGCACAGAAAGGGCCGCTTAAGAGGATGTATCGGCAGCATAATAGGAAGGGGGCCTCTTTATTTGACTGTGCGTGACATGGCGATCGAATCCGCGACCGGAGACCCCAGGTTTCCCAGACTTACACTTAATGAACTGGATGAAATCGATATTGAGATATCGGCCCTTTCTGAACTTGAGAAAATAGAAGATACCGACAAGATAGAAATAGGGACCCACGGCGTCCTTATCAAAAAAGGTTTCGCAAGCGGCGTATTCCTTCCGCAGGTAGCCACGGAAACAGGATGGTCCAAAGAGGAATTCATGGCAAACCTCTGCGCGCACAAGGCAGGACTTCTTCCGGATGCATGGAAGACAAGGGAAGTGGATATTTATATATTTACCGCAGAGGTATTCAAGGAGATGAGATGAGTAGATTTTACGTGAGCCCCGGATCCGTGAGGGGCGAAAAGATATATGTCGAAAAAGAGGAGAGCCACCACATAGTAGATGTGATGAGATTGCGCAAAGGCGATGAGGTTGCTGTATTTGACGGGAGCGGTAAAGTCTATGGGGGGGCCATAGCTTCGACCGAAGGCAAAAGGGTGGTTATCGATGTCTCGAATGTAAAAACCGCCGATAAAAAACGGACAGCCGGCATTGCATTAGCTCAGGCGATCCCTAAAAAAGACAAGATGGATTTGATCATCCGGAAGGCAACAGAGCTCGGTGTTGAGGAAGTCTTACCTTTTGAAAGCGCAAGGACCGTCGTTAAACCAAAAAGAGCGAAAGCGCCGCGCAAAGTAGAGAGGTGGCGGAAGATCGCCATCGAGGCGTCTAAGCAATGCGGAAGGCCCGAACTGCCGGCGATCAGAGAGATCGTGCGTTTTGATGCCATATTAGACCAGATACCCCAATGCAGCCTGGCCATAATGCCATGCCTGTCAAAGGATTCCATTTCCCTTAAGTCCGCATTTTCGCGGAGGAAGGGTTTGTCTCAAGACGGAAAGACGCTCGTCATTATAGGCCCTGAAGGCGGCTTTACCGGGGATGAGATTAAAAAAGCAGGAGAAAAAGGGGCTGTTTTGGCTTCCTTGGGAGGCCTGGTTTTAAGAAGCGACACAGCCGCCATAGCTACACTTTCAATATTAAACTACGAATTACAATGAAGACATGCGCTTTTTATACGCTGGGCTGCAAAGTAAATCAGTATGAGACCCAGGGCATAAGGGAGAGTCTTGTAAAAGCAGGGTACCGCGAAAGGGAAGCCGGTATGCCCTGCGACATCCATGTCGTCAATACCTGCACTGTTACGGCGAAGACCGACAAGAAGTCGCGTCGCCTTATAAGAAGCCTCAAAAGACGGGATCCGCGGGCAAAAATCGTTGTTACGGGTTGCTATGTCGAACTTAACGAAGAGGAAGTCAGGGGTATAGCTCCCGATATCCTTATCGTTAAAAACCGGGATAAGGATAAGATAGCCCGTATTATAAACTCAAAAAGGCGCTTACCTGGACAATCGGCCGATAACGGGAAGTACCAGCCGCTTGCCATATCGGATTTCAAGGACAGGGCAAAGGCCTTTTTAAAGGCTCAGGACGGATGCAACAATCTTTGCTCTTATTGCAAGGTGCCGCTGGTAAGAGGACCATCCCGAAGCAGGGACACCGAATCCATACTTGCGGAAGCGGAGCGACTTATAGCCAGGGGGTTTAAAGAGATCATTCTGACCGGTATATGCCTCGGTGTGTGGGGAGAGGACCTATTCCCAAAAAGCTCTTTAGATAAGCTTCTCGGACAGCTTATTAATCTGGCAGGAGATTTTCGAATAAGGCTAAGTTCGATAGAGCCTAAATATGTAACAACCCACCTACTATCAGTCATGAGGGGGGCTCCGAAAATTTGCAAACATCTTCACATGCCGTTTCAGAGCGGTGATGACGAGGTACTCAAGGCAATGAACAGGCCATACACCTCTGAAGAGTATGTCAATATTGCGAAAATGGTACGGGAGCATATACCGGAGGCCTCTATTACGACCGACATAATGGTGGGTTTTCCCGGAGAGGCGCAGGCAAGCTTTAATAACACGTGCAGGTTTATTGAAAAAGTCAGGCCTTCACGCATCCATATTTTCTCTTACAGCAAAAGAAAAGGCACAAGGGCTGCCCTTGCGCAAAAAGAGGTGGCAAAGGAGACGGCAAAAAGACGTTTTGAAGCGATAAAAGCCTTAGCTCTAAAAATTTCCTATGCCTACAGGAGGGATTTCCTGCAGAAAGAAACAAAGGTCCTGGTAGAAGCCAGAAGAGACCGGGATACAGGCTTGCTTACAGGATATGATGATAAATATATCAGGTTCTTATTAAGAGGCGGGGATGCGCATAAATGCAAGATAGTGTCCGTAATAGTAAAAAAAATAGAGAACGGTCGGACATTTGGTTCTATTTTCGAAAATCAGCACCAACGGCAGGGTGCATCTTGACATAGCCCTATTCTCATGATATACTTTTGTATCTTGTTTTACCCTTAGTAAAAAGGAGGAGTGTTGTTGGAGTGGATAGCGCGCATCAGCTGGGTGGACCTCCTGATCGTAATTATTGTATTGAGAGGCACTTACGTAGGCTCACAAAGAGGTTTTCTAGGTGAGCTTTTTCATATCTTCGGGATATGCCTGGCCATTGTCCTTGGCATTCATTTTTATACCCCGATTTCCAATTTTAGCCATACATACCTTTTTATACCTCTAAATATTGCTTATATAATAAGCTTTTTGTTAATAACTTTTATGATATATGTGGTCTTTAAAACAATTTACACATTTCTCCAGAAGTTGCTAAAAATAGAAATACTTCCCGCTATCAATAAGATAGGCGGGGCATTCATAGGTTTTTGTAAAAGTTTTGTCCTGTCCGTATTTATCGTTCTCATTATGTTGCTTGTCCCCATACAGTATATCAGCGAATCAGCGAAGACAGAATCGCTGTTCGCCCCCGCTTTTATTGAGACAGGGGCAGCCTTGTATGTGAGGAGTTTGAGCATATTTTCCACTGTCAAATCAGAAGATCTCCGGCGGCTTTTGAACGGTATAGAGCCCTTGAAATTTAATGGGCTCCGGCTTAAAAGAAAAGATAAGCTTGACGAGATTTTGCAATAACAGGTTACAGATAGAGGAGGCGCAATGAAGTTTCAGGATATTTATGAATTTGTGATAAAAAAAGGCCTTCAATGCGACCCGCGCTCGAAATCCGATATAAAAAAGGCGCTGGCAGAAGTAAAAAAGGAGTACAATAAGTTGTCTCCGCGGAGAAAAAAGTTTTTTGATAAGGAGAGGCTAAGGCATCCTTATGATGATACCAGGATGCTCTACGGCAACCCGTCGCGAGAGGTAAAGACTATTATGATTGGTATAGATATGGAGGGAGGGGAGCTTCTTCTCGCCGATAGACTGAGCGACAAAGGCCGGAATGTAGATCTGGTAATGGCGCATCACCCGGAAGGGCGGGCGCTTGCCGGTTTTTACCACGTCATGGATATGCAGACAGACATCCTAAAGAAGCTCGGCATATCACATGAAGTAAGCAAGGCCCTGCTAAAAGAGCGGAAGTCGGAAGTTGCAAGAAGCATATCAGGCGTAAACCATATGAGGTCCGTGGATATCGCGAGATTATTGGATATCCCGTATATGTGCGTGCATACCCCGACCGATAACCATGTTACCGGTTATCTGCAAAAGCTTTTAGACAAAAAGAGGCTGAAGACGTTAAAAAATCTTATAGATGTTTTAGACTCGATGCCGGAATACAGCGATGCCGCGAAAAAGAACGCCGGCCCCTTCATTATGATCGGCAAGGAAAAGGACAGGGCGGGTAAAATTGCCGTTGACATGACCGGAGGCACGGAAGGATCCCGCCGCGTATTCCCGAGATTGTCGCAAGCCGGCGTAAATACTATTGTAGGCATGCATTTTAGCGAACAGCATTTCAAAAGTGCGCAGAAGGAGCATATAAATATTGTAATAGCCGGGCATATATCCAGTGATACACTCGGGCTTAATCTGCTTCTGGACGGGCTTTGCAAGAAGGATGTTTTTGAAATCATACCCTGCTCCGGATTTGTGAGAGTGAAAAGAGGTTAATCGCTTCATGCCGGGATTTATCCCTGACAACATATTAGACGAGATTTTAAGCAAATGCGATATAGCGGAGATCATATCAAGCTATATCCCTCTTAGAAGGGTGGGGCGGAGCCATAAGGCACTCTGTCCCTTTCACCACGAAAAGACCCCCTCCTTCATCGTCAATCCGCAGAAAGGCATATTCCACTGTTTCGGATGCGGCGTAGGCGGCAATGCCTTTAGCTTTATCATGAAATACGAAAGGCTGGAGTTTCCTGAGGTCGTAAAGATGCTGGCAAAGAGGACGGGGGTTGCATTGCCCGAGCAGTCCGCAAAAAGTTCCCGGGAATCGTCTTCGGCGGCGGACGCTCTATACAGGATCCATGAATTTGCTACGGCGTATTTTCAGAATACGCTCATGTCGCCTTCGGCCAGACACGTGCGCGAATATCTCGTAAAAAGGGGAATAAAGAACGAAACAGCCAGGGAGTTCAGGCTGGGATTCGCACCTAATTCCTGGGACAGCCTCTTTTCATATCTAAGATCTAAGGGCTTCAAGGAAGATATTGCGGGGAAAGCCGGCTTGATTATACCAAGGCCCGAAGGGTCAGGCCATTATGACCGCTTCAGGGGCCGTTTGATATTTCCGATATTTAACCAACGCGGCAAGGTCGTGGCATTTGCGGGCAGGGTTCTTGACGATTCAATGCCGAAATATGTAAATTCACCCGAAACCCAGGTTTATAATAAAAGCAGGACTCTATTCGGGTTGAATTTCGCCAAAGGCGAAATCGGCGAAAAGGACGTAGCTGTAGCGGTGGAAGGGTATATGGATCTTATAGTCCCATATCAAAGCGGGATGAAAAATATCATCGCTTCCTGCGGCACTGCCCTTACGCCCGGTCATATAAGATTGTTAAAACGTTACACGCGCAACGTCATAATGGTTTACGACTCGGATAAGGCCGGAGAGATGGCCACGCTGAGAGGTCTTGATTTATTGATAGCGGAAGATATGAATGCGGGGATCGTCCGCCTGCCGAAAGGGTTTGATCCGGATAGCTATGTCCGTAAGTATGGGTCAGCGGCATTTCAGGAATTATTGAGGAAACCGATAGGATTGCTGGAATATAAACTTAGCGTCCTTACGTCTATTCACGGTGCTGACGGCGCAGAGTCCAAGGCCAGGGTCGCAGCCGAAATGCTGGCGACGATATCGAAAATTAATAACGCTATCCGGAAATCAGAGTATATAAAACGCCTGGCAGACTCGTTAAAGGTTGACGAGAGCGACCTTAGGACAGAACTCAGTAAGGTCAAGAAAGAATACGCCGATGCCTACGAGATCACCCCCTGCCCCCTTAAGGACGAGACGGTTGCTTTCTCCGCCGCCGATAAGATTATCATAGGGTTGATGATAGAAGATAGCGGTCTTATACCGGTCGTGAAAAAGAAATTGGCCCCTGACGAGTTCCGCAATAAGTTTACGCAGAGGATAATCGATTTTATATTCAGGTCTGACGAAGAGAAGAGGCCTGTGACCTATTCTGCCCTAATAACCCATCTTGATATTAAAGGCCTTGACGGCATTTTGTCCGAGATAGCGGCCAAGCATTCTACCTTTGTTGACAAGATGAAGAACCTGGAGGATTGCATAACATGGATAAAGAGGGATAACCTGAAGGGGAGCTTAAGCGAATTGCGCAACCGGATAAAATCGGCTCAA
>JAUWWU010000113.1 GCA_030616695.1 Candidatus Omnitrophota bacterium
CATAAGAGCCCCTGATTTTTTTACGCTCCTGGCTATTTTAAGAAGAAGTGCCCTGTTCTCGACTGAGCAAGGGCCGGCCATAACGACCAGTCTCTTGCCGCCGATCTTTACCCCTTTGCCGACGTTGATTACGCTGTCCTCTTTTTTGAAGTCCCTTGAAACGAGCTTATAGGGCTTCAATATGGACATGACTTTCTCGACGCCCGGGTAGACTTCGAGAGGCTGTATCCTTATGACATCCTCTTCCCCTATAACGCCTATGATCGTCCTTTCGACCCCCCTGGAGACCATAGGCTTTAAGCCCAGCGCCTTTACCTTATTTATAATGTATCTTATCTGCTTTTTTGTGGCCTTTGGCTTCAGTACGATAATCATGATAAATCCCTTTTTTAAAGTGTTCTGGAAACACTTTCCTCGCTATGTTATAGCCTGTCTAGTCAGAAAGCGTCTCCCTATCGGTTTTACAACCATTCATACGCTTTTAGTTGAACTGCGATCGTTTTTGGTCAATACTTCTTTCAATGTTTTTACAAAGCGGCGGTTTTCCGCCATTGTACCGATGGTAACGCGGATATAATCATCCAGTTTATAGGCCTCCATGGAACGCACTATAACGCCCTTTTTAAGCATCTCTTCAAATACGGCTTTCGCGCTACGTCCGGCATTTACGAGAATGAAGTTGGTATCGCTCTTTACGTATCTCAACCCCATAGAATCCAAGTTGTTATATAAAAACCGTTTGCCCTCACTTATCAATAACCTACTGTTAGCTATGTGTTCTTCGTCTCTGAGTGAGGCTATAGCAGCCGCCTGCGCTACCGAATTGACGTTAAAGGGCTGTCTTGCGCGGTTCATGAATTGCACGGCCTCTTTACTTGCTATGCCATAACCAATCCTCAGGCCGCTCAGCCCGTGTGCCTTAGAAAACGTCCGGAGTATGATTATATTTTTCCTTCCTATATACCGTTTCGTATCAGGAAAGTCTTCCCGTTCCACAAACTCGTTATATGCCTCGTCAAAGACTACGATAATATTATCGGGCAGTTTTTCCAAAAACCCTTCCACCTCGGCTTCGCCCACACTCCTGCCCGTAGGGTTATTAGGGTTGTCAATAAGAATGAGTTTTGTCCGCGGGCCGATAGAATCCCTGATCTTATTAAGGTCGGCTTTAAAATCCGTAAGAGGCACCATAACGGGCATGCCGTCGGATATGCGAGATGCTATATTATATATCAAAAAAGAAGGCTCGCTCATTATGACCTCTTCATCTTTGTCGAGAAAGGTCCTTGTAACAAGCTCGATGATTTCGTTTGAACCGTTTCCTATGATCAAATTCTCCGGCGAGACATTCAGCTTTTTGGATAAGGCCTCTTTTAGGCAATAACAGCTTCCGTCGGGATATCTGTTGACCGTAGATATAGCCTTCCTCATCGCCCTTATGGCCTTCTTTGAAGGACCCAGGGGGTTCTCATTGGAAGCCATCTTCACTATGTCCAATATATTCAATTCCCGTTTTAGTTCCTCAATGGGCTTACCGGGCTCATAGGGTTTTATATCAAGTATGTTCCTTCTTACTAGGTTTTTTATCATATATCGCTTTCGCCCGTTTAACTTGCTTTAGGATAAGAGCCAAGTACTTTTAAAAGCAGGCACTTGTTTTTCAGGGCCGAAAGTGCCTTTTTTACTTTCTTATCGCTGTAATGCCCTTCTAAATCGACGAAGAAATAATACTTCCATGCCTTTTTTTTCGAAGGCCGCGATTCTATTTTAGTAAGGTTTATCTTATTTTTCTTGAACGGGACCAGGACATCGTGCAAGGCGCCTGCCTTGTCCTTCATCGAAAAAACAATGGATGTCTTATCGCGGCCTGTAGGTTCTACTTCTTGCTTTCCTATTACTAAAAAGCGCGTAATATTGTGCGAGGAATCCTCAATAGAACGAGCCAAAATATTCAAACCATATTCCTCTGCTGCTAAGTCACTAGCAATAGCAGCGCGGTTCCTGCCAAGCGTGGCATACATTGCTGCCACAGTGGTGCTGGTAACCGGTGTTAGCTTAGCATGCGGCAAGCTTTTTTCTATCCATTTACGGCATTGAGCTAACACCTGCTGATGCGAATAAATCTTCTTTATAGAGGAGATGCTCCTGCTTTTACTAAGCAAATTATGCCTTATACGTAGATAAAGCTCGGAGCAGATTTTAAGGTCAGAGTCTATGAACATATCGAGTGTATGATTGACTGCGCCTTCGGTCGAGTTTTCAATAGGGACTACGCCATAATCTGTCCTCTCTCGCTCAACCTCAGTAAATACATCAGCTATGTTACTGCATTCAAGATACTCCAAAGACTTGCCGAATTTTTTCAGAGCCGCTATTTGCGTAAATGTTGCCGCCGGCCCCATATAAGCTACCATTGGAGGACGCTGCAAGGCCAGTGAACCAGACATAATCTCTCTATATATAGCCTTTATTGTTTTTTCTTGCAAAAGTCCACCTTTATTGGCCCGAATCAACCTTTCATACACTTGTGCTTCTCTTTTTGGAGAAAAGATAGGCTTAGTCTCTTTAAGCTTCAATTTGCCTATATCTAGAGTTAGTCCTGCGCGGTTATTTAGAAGCTGCAGGATATTATTGTCGATCCGGTCTATTTTTTCGCGCAACTTCTTCAGATTTTTCATTTTTTTTGCCCTCGCTGTTTCTTAATGCCTTTTCTCTGGAAGGTAAGTTGTTAATTCTTTCTTTTTCTTCCTCGCTTAAATCGAACTCTGAAAATTCATCTAAAATGGGGAGGTCTCTTAATGTATTCAGTCCGAAGTGTTCTAAAAACAGGCGCGTCGTCCCGTATAATATAGGCCTGCCTGCAGTCTCCCTTCTGCCTACAATCCTTATAAGCCCGCGGTCCAGCAATGTCCCTAATGCCCCTTCGACATTAACGCCTCTTATTGCCTCGACTTCAGCTCTCACAGCCGGTTGTTTATAGGCTATTATAGAAAGCGTCTCAAGCGAGGCCCTTGACAGCCTAGGGCTTTGTTTCTTAAACCACTTCTTGAGGTAAGGGGCCAGGTCGGGAGAGGTGCTTAAGCGATATCCCCCGGCTACTTCTATAATCTTAAGGCCCGTAGACCCGCCTTCATATTCCGATTTCAGCTCTTCAAAGGCGGTTTTTATAGCTGCTTCGTCCTCATCAAGTGCTTCCTTTGCCTGGGCTATCTGCACAGGAGAGGAACTTACAAATAAGAAGGCCTGTAATGCTTTCTTTAATTCATTTTGCTCCATGACATTCCCTTATTATTTGCTACTTCATAGTAGGTTTGATCGTGTCGGTATTTTTAATTATCTCTATTTCACTGAACGGCTGCTTTTGGACCACAAGTATCTCCTTCAGCCTTATAAGCTCTAAAACAGCCAGAAAAGTGACTATTATCTCCAATTTACTTTTTGCCTGCCGGAACAATTTACTGAAATAGACCTTCGGTTCGTTGACGAGCATATGGAATATGTCGTGAATCTTCTCCCCTACAGTAAACTCGTCTTTGACAATTCTGTGAAATGTCTCCCTTGGGACTTCCTTCAAAATCTTGGAAAAGGCCGTAAGGAGGTCAAAGATACTCGCTTCGAAAAACGGGCTGTCTTCGGTTTCCAAAACAGGTTTTTCATCGCTTTCTTTGGTGTATAGTTTGCTTGTAGCCGCCTCCTTTCCGCCAGCCTGTCAGCGGCCTCTTTGAATTTCCTGTATTCCAGAAGCTTTTTCACAAGCTCGGAACGGGGATCCTGCTCCTCCAACAGCTCTTCCGGGACCTCGTCAGGCGGCAATAGCATCTTGGATTTTATTTGCATAAGGGTGGCCGCCATCAGTATAAATTCGCCTGCGATGCCCAGGTCCAGCAGTTCCATCATCTCCAAATATTCAAGGTACTGGTCCGTTATCTTGGCGATAGGGATATCGTATATATCAAGCTCCTCCTTC
The DNA here is from genome assembly GCA_030616695.1 of Candidatus Omnitrophota bacterium. GTDB lineage: Bacteria > Omnitrophota > Gorgyraeia > JAHIPI01 > JAHIPI01 > JAUWWU01. The sequence continues at coordinate 3,968 of JAUWWU010000113.1, forward strand.
TTGATCAGATAGAGCAGGAGGTCTAACGGCCCTTCGAATATTTCG
>JAUWWU010000104.1 GCA_030616695.1 Candidatus Omnitrophota bacterium
ATATAATAGGTACAGCATCCTTAATTTGCCAGATTTAATAGGTATTCCGCCACATTAGCCGCAGAATGCGGTGTTGCATTTTTGCCTATAATTTCTTGCATCTTTTTTATTTTATTCGGATTACCCGCAAGCTCTTCGGCAAGCTTGACCGCATGGTGTTCGTCGTGCGCCTTAACGGCAATGCCTTTACGGGTGAGTATCTTTGTGTTGAGGTCTTCCTGTCCGGGCAGGGGATTTAATATTATTACCGGCAACGATTTTGCCAGCGCTTCGGCCATCGTCAGCCCGCCAGGTTTGGTTATTATGATGTCCGATACCTCCATCAGCTCGTGGATGTTACGGGTAAAGCCTAAAACTATAATTTTTTTTCTGTAAGAGCCGGCCTTGCTCTTTAATCTTTTAAATAGTTTCTTGTTTACGCCCGCAACCACTAGTACTTGAAAGGCGTTTTGACTGCTGTCGAGCGCCGTTATGAGCTTTTCATCGGGGCCTATGCCGTAGGTGCCCCCCATTACAAGGATGACCGGATATTTAGGCGAAAGGCCGAGCTTATCATAAAGCTGTCCCCGATCAAGAGGTATTTCAAAAAGAGGGTCTATTGGCGTGCCGAGCGCTTTTATTTTTCCCGGAGAGACGCCTTTTTTTACAAGCGCACCCCCTATCTCGGGCGAAGGCACTATATATACATCAATGCCTTTGTGAATCCAATAGCTGTGAGGCGCATAATCTGTCAGGACCGCCATCAGCGGTATTTTCGCATGGTCCATTTTTTTATATTCCGCGGCGAGCTCGCACGGAAATGCCTGTGTGCACGCGATTGCATCCGGCTTGACCCGGTTGATCAGCCGTCCGATTTTTCTGGAACCCCTCTTACGGACAAGCTTTCTGAAGGGCCCTGTCTTTTTGACGACCCTCGGATTGTCGTAAAGATAGCCCCAGATCTCCGGCCGTTTCTTTATTATTCTCATGTATGTCTCATGGGTGACTTTTTCCATCACAGGGTTCATATACCTGAAAGCATTTATGTTGGAGACGTGCGTTGAAGGGTCTTTTTCTAAAATTGCTTTTTCCAGGGCAAGGGTAGCCTGATGGTGGCCCGAATGCTCGGATATGTACATAAGGAGTATGCTTTTGCCCATTTTCGGAAATAATCAGGTTTCAAGCTCCAGGATATTTTTCAATCTTCCCAGAGCCATCTTTAACCTTTCCTCTCTTTCGACGAGCGCAAAGCGGATAAATCCTTCGCCGTATTCGCCGAAACCGGTCCCCGGCGCCACCGCTACGCCGGCTTCTTCCAGCAATAGGTTTGTGAATTCCATCGAAGTAAGCGCGCTGTACTTTGCGGGTATATGCGTCCATAAGTAAAATGTAGCCTTGGGCTTTTCTATTTTCCAGCCCATCTCATTAAGCCCGTCTACGAACAGATCTCGCCTTCTTTTGTATGTGGCCACGGTCTTTTTTACGATATCCTGCGGCCCTAAAAGGGTCTTTATGGCGGCATGCTGGATGGCGCGGAATATCCCGAAGTCGATATAGCTCTTTGTTTTTGCGAGAGCCTTTAATATGTCCTTATTCCCTACGCAAAAACCCAGCCTCCACCCCGCCATGTTATACGACTTCGAAATCGTATGGAATTCGATCCCGACCTCTTTTGCGCCTTTAGCCTGCAGGAAGCTCGGCGCTTTATATCCGTCGAATACGATATCGGAATAGGCGCAATCATGCCCGACGATTATATCTTTGTTGCGGGCCCAGTCGGCTATTTCCTGGAAATACCCCAGAGTGGCGACCTGCGTGGTGGGATTATGCGGATAACTTATAAACAGGAGCTTCGCCCTTTTTATGAGATCGCCGCTTAATTTATCAAATCCCGGCATGTAATTATTTTCTGGCGTGATCGGCATGTTGTGCAATATGCCGCCGGCCATTATAACGCCGTTAAAGTGCACCGGATAGGCAGGGTTCGGAACCAGTGCTATATCGTCGTTATTTAAAAATGCCAGCGATAGATGAGCTATGCCTTCCTTTGAGCCGATCAACGGCACTATTTCGCTATCCGGGTCCAGGCTGACGCCGAACCTGTCCATATACCACTCCGCTATAGCCTGCCTTAACTTTTTCTCCACCTCTCCGTCCTGGCGGGAATAGCGCTGGTTGCCGTCGATGCGCGCCTGTTTACACAATTCCTCAATGGCATGCTTTGGCGCGGGCTGGTCGGGCGATCCCATACTGAGGTCGATTACGTCAGCACCTTTTGCCATTACCTCTTTTCTTTTATTGTCTACGATAGTGAAAAGGTACGGGGGTAGCCTTTTTAATCTGTGCGCTTCATATATCATTACTTTGTTTTCTCCTTTGTTTGAGCGTATAAACGCTAAAATCATTCCAATTCCGCAAGGGCATCTCCGATTTTTACGGTGTTGCCCTCGCGGCAAAGTATCTTTTTTATGACCCCTGATGCGGGCGAGGGGACGTTAAAGGCCGCTTTGTCGGTAACCAACTCCACAAGGTCTTCGTCCTTCCCGACGGTTTCGCCCTCCGAAAAATACCACGACGATATCACCGCTTCTTCGACCCCTTCCCCCAATTCCGGCAGTATAACTTTCATAAAAAGAATTCCCCGGCTCTATAAGAACTCCTGACAAAGGGGCCGCTGGCCACTTTTTTAAAACCCAATTTTAGAGCCTCTTCCTTCATGTCTCGAAATCTTCCGGGGCGGATATATTCTTTTACCTCAAGCCGTGAATTTTTCGGCCTCAGGTACTGCCCGATAGTCAAAAAGGCGCAGCCCGTATCTTTTATATCGCGCAGGAGCCCGCCTATCTCCTCCTCCAGCTCTCCCAACCCCACCATAAAACCGCTTTTGATAACCACCGAGCCCGAAGATGCCGCATGGCGCAGGACGTCTAGGGAGCGGGAATAGTCAAAATCCGGCCTTATTTGCGGGTACAATCTTGCCACCGTCTCCATGTTATGGGAGAATACGTCGATGCCCGCTTTGATTACTTTATCTATTGCTTTCAGAGAGCCGTTAAAATCCGGCGTTAAAGTCTCGACAGTTGTTTCAGGAGAGGCCTTTTTTACCGCCTTTACCACATCAGCAAACAGGCCGGCCCCGCCGTCCGGGATATCATCCCGGGTTACGGAAGTGATCACGGCGTATTTCAGCCCCAACCCAGAAACCGCTTTTGCTACAGCCACCGGCTCATCGGGATCGATTTCTTCCGGCCTTCCGTTTCCTATCGCGCAAAAAAGGCAATTTCTCGTACATATTTTGCCAAGTATGAGAAAGCTTACATTCCCCGCTGAATAACATTCGGTAATATTCGGGCATCTGGAATTCATACAGACTGTTTCAACGCAGCCCGCTTCCAAATAACGGCTCAGCTCTTTCGCGGTTTTACTATCGGGCAACCCCTTCTTTAGCCATGAAGGCATCTTCGGGGTATCTGTATAAACGTTCAAAGCCGAATACCTCGCAAAACTTTTTCAAGAGACTTTCTTTTAAAGCTTTGATATCTATGGGCCTATTTAAGATTTCCCGGAGGCTGCTGACTTTCAGGCCGTCAATACCGCAGGGCCGTATCATGGAAAAGTATTCCAGGTCCACATTTGCGTTTATGCTGATACCGTGATATGTTACCCAGTTAGTCACGGCGATTCCTATAAAAGCTATTTTCCTTCCGCCGGCCCAAAGCCCCGTATGTTCAATTTCGGTGTCAGCCGCAATGCCATATTCAGAAACCGTCAATTCAAGCGCGCGCTCAAGGTTTCTTATAAAAAGGCGGACATCCTTGGCGTGCCTGTTTAAATCGAATACGGGATATGCGACCAGCTGCCCCTTTCCGTGAAACGTTACATCGCCGCCGCGGTCCACGTCTATTACGCGGATACCTTTATCCCTGATGATGCCGGGGTCTATTAATATGTTTTTTCCGGATCCGCTTCGCCCGACGGTAAATACGGCAGGATGCTCCGCCAGCATTATATGGTCGTCGCGCTCTTTAAGCTTTATTTCCCTGGCAAGCCTTTTTTGTAAAAAATATGTATCTTCGTATGCGAGCGTGCCGACGTCTATTATTTTAAGGGTCTTCATGTGCCGAGTTTACTAATGGAATTTTTGACCGCGCTGGCGGCCTTTTTCAGGCTTTCGGACTCATCATCCGAGAGCGCCAACTCGACTATTTTTTGCACCCCTTCTTTTCCCCGCACGACGGGGACTCCGATAAAGATATCCTTAAGGCCGTATTCTCCGTCGAGATATACAGAGGCGCATAGCGTTACGAGCTCATTTTTTAATATCG
>JAUWWU010000109.1 GCA_030616695.1 Candidatus Omnitrophota bacterium
CCGGGAGATGTCCATACAGTGGAATTGGTCAGCGAGGTACTCTTTTTGAACTATATAGAGGCGGCCGACGCCCAAAATCTACTGCGAAAGTCCGTATCCTCAAAGGGCGATATAAAGATAGACGAAGTAGCAAACAGCCTTATTCTCACCGATTACCCGGCGAATATCCAGAAGATAAAAGACCTGCTTGAAAAGGTGGATGTGCCGCCGCAGCAGGTCCTTATAGAAGCACAGATCGTGGACATTACATCCTCTGATTTAGAAGCGTTGGGGATCACCTGGAACCTGAAATACGCGCCCGGCGAAGGGTTGTGGAGCAGAAGCACAAGCTATGATGAGGAGATAGATACGACAATAACTATGGGGGAACAATCCGCAGACCTGACAGGGGGGCAGATAACATTAAATGCCCTTACTCTTAAGGGCCTTTCTATCAGCGCTACTTTGGATGCCCTGGCCAGAGACGGAAAGGCAAATATCCTGGCAAGCCCTTCTATAGCGGTTTTAAACGGCCAGACTGCGCGTATTATAATAGGGGAGAGGTATCCTTATAAGGAACGCACGCAGACCACTACAGGCACGACCGAAACGACAAAGTTTGTGGATATAGGGACGACCCTTCGGGTAACGCCTCGGATAAACAAAGACGGGTATATTACTATGAACGTGCATCCGGAGGTCTCTTCGCTGGTGGCATCTTTGGATGCCGGGCCCAGAGTTACGACCCGCGAGGCCGATACGACTGTGCGGGTCAAAGAAGGCGAGACTCTGGTTATAGGTGGCCTGATCAAACAGAACGAATCCGCCTCCAAAGACAAGATACCCTTTCTAGGAGATATCCCGATTATAGGCCTTTTGTTTCAAAGAAGAGAGCACGATATAGAGCGTAAGGAATTGGCGGTATTTATTACTCCCACGATATTACGCTCAAGGGAAGAGAAGGCGCTGTTAAGTAAAAAAGACGTTAAAAAAGAAGAGGTGTACGTCAGCTTGAGCAAGACGGCAGAGCTTAATGTCGTTGAGAGCATATTCCGTCAGGCAAAGGCGTTGGATAAAGGGTACGGCATAGAAAGCGTCAGGAAAGACAGAAATTTCAGAAAGGCGCAGGCGCTTAGCCTCTATGAACATATCTATTATGAATACCCTGACAGCATCAAAGCGCCGGAGGCATTATATTGCGCCGCGATTATCTACTTCAGGCATCTTAAGGATTATAAGCATGCCAAGGAGGCCTTTACGCATTTAATCTCTGATTATCCGGATACGAGTTTTGCCAAGGATGCCCAGAAGCTATATAGGAAAATCGAAAAGATGGAAAAGCGCCGGGCAAAGAAAAGGAAAAAGTAAGGAAGGGGAATGCCGACTTACGCATATAAAGTACGCGACAGTAAAGGCGAATTGGTCACAGGTACATTAGAAGCAGTTAATGAAAATAGCGCCGTCGCCAGGCTGGACCGTTTAGGTTACAGTATTATTGAAGTCAGGGGGCAGAAAGCCGCAGGCTACGGTGCGGATGGTATACTCGAACGTTTTAAACACGTGGACAGGCGCGATGTAATCCTGTTTACGCGACAACTCGCCACTCTCCTACGGACAGGCACTTCCATTTCCGTGGGCTTAACGACGGTTTGCGCGCAGACGACGAATAAGAAATTCAAGGCTGTTTTAGAAGACGTTACTAGGTCTGTGCACGGCGGCACAAGTTTTTCCGGAGCCCTCTCCAGGCATCCGGCCGTTTTCTCGGAGCTTTTCATCAGCATGGTTGAAGTCGGCGAGGCAGGCGGTATACTGGATACCGTGCTGGACAGGCTCGCGGCCCTTGGCATACAGGAACTGGAGATGCAGTCCAGGATCAAGTCGGCGTTGGTTTACCCTATAGTTTTGGTTGCGGTAGCGTTTATCGTTGTAAATTTTTTGATCGTGGGTGTCCTGCCTAAGTTTGTGGGCGTGTTTCGCGCATCGGGAGCCGAACTTCCTCTTCCGACCCAGATCGTTCTGGGCTTAAGCTGGATAGTGCGCAGACTCTGGCTTCCGGCATTGATCGCGGCAGGCCTTGCTTTCGTATGGTTCAGGGATTTTATAGGCAAGGAAGCGGGCAGGTTTAAGTTTCATAGCTGGTGCCTGAAGATCCCTATTTTCGGAGAATTGTATAAAAAGATACAGATCTCACGCTTTGCCAGGGCGGCCTCCGCTTTGATCTCCTCGGGGATACCTTTACTCCAGGCGCTTAGTGTAGTCGAAAAGACAGTTACCAACGCAGTGATCCGCAGGGCGATCGAGAATATAAGAGTTGCCATAGCAGAAGGCAAGCCGCTGGTCGATCAGTTTCAGGTAAGCGGGATGTTTTCTCCCATGGTAGTGCAGATGATTTCAACCGGGGAAAAAAGCGGCAAGTTAGACCAGATGCTGCAGGACGTAGCTTCTTTTTATGATCCGGAAATAGAGTATACCCTGAAAAACCTGACCGCGCTCCTTGAGCCGTTTATGCTTCTGGTCATGGGGGCCATGGTGGCATTTATCGCCCTTTCTGTTTTGCTGCCTATATTTAACCTGATCAAGGTATTCAGGGGCTGAGCTCTTTAAAATCATTAAATGATAAATACTGGGGGAGATATGAAGAACTTATCTTTTATCCGAACGTACGGTTTTACCCTTCTTGAATTACTGATAGTCATATCTATTATCGCAATATTGGCGGCGGCGATAATCCCGAATTTTGTAGGTTTTGATGCCGAGGCCCGCCTCGCCTCCACAAAGACCAATTTAAGCACGCTCCGCACCAGAGTCACTTTATTCCGCACCAAAGAGGGCCGTTATCCCGAGACCCTGGAGGAGCTATTAGAGGTGACGTATAACGACATGGGCGTGGAGAGGCCTTATCTGGATTTGATACCAGCAGAACTCGTTTCCTCCAAAAGAGGCAGTTTAGATGTAGAAAATTTAGAGTCGGATGACCTCCTTACCGGAGACGGCGGGTGGGTCTATTTTACGGATAAGGCAAAGGTTGTGGTTGACTGGGACGCGCCGCTTGATTCAAGCTGGGGAAAAGCAGAGGGCGAGGTCCCGGTAGAATGGTAGCGCCGTATCGAGGATTATTATGAATGAACGAGGTATAATTTTATTAAACGTGATCCTTATTCTACTTACGATCGCCTTGATAGGCGCGAGTTTGATGATCTTCTTTTTCTCTGTGGACATTTTTTCGCGCTCCGTAACGGACGGGACAAAGGCATTTTATCTGGCTGAGGCGGGTATAGCGATGGCTATAAACACCCTTCGCGGCCAGGCGTCTACTTTAGTAGATTTCGAACAGAAAATAGGCCCTGTTAAATTGGGAGAGGGGACATATACGGTAGAGATAGATTTTATCCATTCCCTGATTACTTCGACAGGACGGGTCAGTGGTATGGAAAAGACGCTGCAGCTGCAATTTAGAGCCCTTTAAGGCAGCTGTTTGCATTAGGCCGGAACAGATATGTCGCGATCGAACCTTAAAGCATTTACCTATATTGAGCTTCTCATCACGCTGACGATAATAGCGGTGCTCTTTGTGCCGATAATGCGGCTGTTTTCACATTCGATTCAGGCCTCCAGAAGCTCCCAGGACCTTATGACCGCGACAAGCCTGGCCCGGTGGGGGATGGAGAGGATAAAAAATTTAAATGTCACAAAAGAACAACTGCTGGAGATGGGGAATTCGCTTTATCCGCCGGCGGACGAAAAGCCTATCGAGATGAATGAGATGAAATGGAGAATAAAAAGAGAGGTCATAAAAGGCACAGACCCTTTAGAGGTAAGGGTCTGTGTATATCAGGTCAGGGAGAAAAAAGAGGTCGGAGGCGAAAAGGAAATCTCCGATGAGCTCACTTATTACGCAAGCCAGGACGAACCCCTCGTGACACTGGTAACGTTGGTTGAAAATATGTTTTGGGAAGAGATACAACCGGTTAAATAAATATATGGCAGAAGAAAGATATCAGGATAGATTAGGCGGGATCCTAATCAAGAAGGGGATAATCACCGAAGCCCAGCTCAACGAGGCCTTGGAAGAACGAAAATTTACAAAACGCTTTCTTGGCGAGATCCTGGTCGAGCATAAGATGGCCGCGGTGGAGGGTGTCGCAAAGG
>JAUWWU010000154.1 GCA_030616695.1 Candidatus Omnitrophota bacterium
AGACTTTTTCGGAAATCATTTTATACCGGATAAGGAATTACGAAAGCTTATGGTCACCAAGACGCAATTTTTATTTTTTATCCAGCCGGGATATTTTAAGTCCGAAGAATTCGAAGCCGATATGGAACGCATTGAGATGTATTACCGGCAGAAAGGCTATCTCGACGCGAAGGTCAGCAGGGAGTTTGAATATAGCGAAGACGGGACAGAGATGTATATAGATATCAACATAGAGGAGGGCAAGCAATATCTGGCCGGCAAGATCGATATAATAGGCAACGAGCGTTTTACCGAAGAAGAGATACGAAAAGAGCTCAAGACGGAGACCGGTGCGCCTTTTAGCGAGATCGCGATGAAAGAAGATATTATGAACCTGCAGCAGCACTATTATGACAGCGGCTACATGAATTGCTCTGTGGATTCTGACAGGGTCTTTGACGCCAAGACGGGCGACATAAACGTTACATACAATATAACGGAAGGCAATGAGATCTATATAGATAAAATCAGGATACAGGGCAATAATAAGACTAAGGATGTTGTAATAAGAAGGGAATTGCGCGCCTATCCCGGCGAACCGTTCCGCGGCGCCGAGATAAGAAAAAGCAAGGAGAGGCTATATAATCTCGGTTACTTTGAGGAGATTGTTTTTGACACAGAGCCCGGCAGCAGACCGGAGGAGAAAGACCTTGTTGTAAACGTAAAAGAAGCAAAGACAGGCGAATTTGCCTTTGGCGGAGGCTATAGTTCGGTGGATAAGCTGGTCGGCTTTGTGCAAGTGAAACAGAGGAATTTTGACGCCCTTAATTTCCCGACCTTTACGGGCGGCGGCCAGATCCTGAACGTGAGGGCGGAGCTCGGAAACGTAAGGCAGAATTATATAGTGAGCTGGACAGACCCGTGGATATTCGGCTATCCTTTACTTTTTGGGTTCGACCTATATAGAACCGAGCATAAAAAGACCAGAGACGTAGGCTATCTATTTAACGAAGAAAGGCAGGGAGGGGACGTGCGCCTGGGAAAGGAATTTACGGACCATTTCAGGGCCGATGCCATGTATAAACTCGAAGAGATAGATATATCCGATGTCTCCGAAACGGCTGCGCAGGCTATAAAAGACGAGGAAGGCAGCAACTGGCTTAGCAGGGGATTATTCTCCCTGACATATGATACAAGAGACAACGTCTTTATTCCGACCAAGGGCTTTTTACTCGGAGGCGCCGTTGAAAATGTCGGCGGTTTTCTGGGAGGGGATAAAGACTTTGTAAAACACGCGATAACAAACAATACATATTTTAGTTTCTTTGATGACTATGTCGTCTTGGAGCTTTCAGGCGGCCTGAATTTCGCCGATAGCTATGGAGATACGGACAAAGTCCCGATCTATGAGAAGTACTATGCGGGAGGCGCAGGTACAATAAGGGGCTATAAAGAGCGGCACGTAGGGCCCAGAGATACGGCGTCAAATGAGCCGATAGGCGGGAATGTGCGGCTTTTGACCGGCGCCGAAGCAACATTTCCTTTAGTGGAAAATATCATAAAAGGCACCGTATTTCTTGACGCCGGCGAGGTATGGAAAGAGGCCTCAGATGCCTTTACCAGTAATCTCAAATTCGGCACGGGTGTGGGCGTGCGCGTAAAGACGCCGCTCGGCCCGGTTAAACTGGATTACGGCTGGCCACTATCAGACAATCATGGAGACAAAAAGAAAGGCCGTTTCTACTTCTCAATGTCCCACGGATTTTAATAGGATAAAACAGAAGGAACAATTATGAGAATGGCAAAGTTGTTTATCGCGTTTTTCGTCGTTTTAATATTTACGCTGAGTCACGCTGTTGCCTCCGCAGAAGAGGTCAAAATAGGGTACATCAATTTAGGCAAGACTCTCGACGAATATGAGAGAACAAAGGAATCAGAGAAGTCCCTTGAAAAGAAACTCGACAAAAAAGAAAAGGAACGCAAAAAATTAGTAAACGAAATAAAAAAACTTAAAGATGAAATAGTGCTTCTCAGCAAGAAGGGCAAGAAGGAAAAAGAGGACATAATAGACGAAAAGATAAAGAACCTGCAGGATTTCGACAAGGAATTAAGAAGCGAACTGCAGCAGGAGCGCGATGAAGCGCTCAGGGATATATTAAGAGAGATAAATAAGATCATCCGGGATTACGGAGAAAAACACGGATATACCGCAATACTGAACGACCGGGTGATCGTGTACGGCAACGAGGCTATTGACATTACGCAGGATATCATAGATATCTTAAATAAGCGGAGATAGGGAATGGCATATACCGCAAGAGATATAGCCGAGTTTATTGGCGGTCAGCTAAAAGGTGACGGCTCGGTAGAGATCAAAGGCATCTCCGGCATAACCGATGCTAAAGCCGGAGAGATAACATTTATAGACAGCCCTAAACTCAAAGACAGGCTGGGCCGGACAAAGGCGTCCTGCATCATTACTTCGTTTGATATTAAGGAAACAGATAAGCCGCTTATCAAATGCGATAACCCGCTTCTTGCCATGGTAAAGATAATAAATAAGATGTTTCCTTATAAGGTAAGCTATCCTAAAGGGATAGATAAAAGCGCCTCAGTCGGCAAGAATGTAAAGCTGGGCAAGAACGTAGCAATAGGAGCAAATTCTGTAATAGGCGACGATGTCACGATAGG
>JAUWWU010000140.1 GCA_030616695.1 Candidatus Omnitrophota bacterium
CAGTCAAAATCTTTTATAGTCTTAAACAGGGTGCTCTCCCAAAACCCCGACTGGTACATCGCCAATTTTTCAGACATAAACAGCTGCTGCGCGCCCATGCCCAGGTTTCCGAATTCAATGGGGCTCGGCGAAACTTTATATCTATTAATAAGGTCGGCATAAAATTGAAGGCCTTCCACGGCACTCTCCTCGTTCATTATAAACTTCTTTGGGTTCTCCACATTATCCACGAGATTTCCCCCGCTTGAATAGACGAAGTTGTGCCATGTCCATCCGTAAAAACCATATTGCGATATCGCCCTGTCTTCTGTCCTTTTGGTAAGCCTTTGGGCCCGGTCGAGTAAACCGTTCCAGTCCCAGTCATCCGTAGGATATGGTACGCCAGCCTCGTCAAAAAGTTTTTTATTGTAGTAAACGCACGCGAACGGCGCCGTATCTCTCGGTATGCAGTATATCCTGCCGTCTCTTGTAAACCTTTCCACCACTTCAGGGAAAAAATCGCTTAGTTTAAAAACCGGGTCTTTATCGATAAAGGGCTTCAAATCCATAAAAGCGTCCATCGCCCAGAAGCTGACGAATATATTAGCCTCTACAAACATCACATCCGGAGCAGTGCCGCCCGCGATCCTTATCAAAAGCTTATTTGTGTAAGAGCCGGCCGGCGTATGCTCTATTTTTGCGGTTACCTCGGGGTGTTCCTCCTGCCATTCACCGACGATCCTGTTTATCATCTCTATTTCATCTGTCCCTCCCCAGATCGCTATCTTGACAGTCGGTTTTTGAGAGGAAGGGGCGCAGCCGGAAATGAATAGAGCCATGAGGATTGAGATAAAAAGCCCTGTTATTGAAAATAAAACTAACTTTTTATTGGCATAAAGCTTTTTCATATCCTACCTCTGCGGTTATTATATAACAAGATAAAAGGTAAAATTAGATGCTTATATTATCATAATTTCCATTAATAGTCAAGAGCTTTTATAGTGCGGATAAGCTTACCCATCAGCGCATGGTCTTTTTTACCCGGTTTGATCTCTATGGAGCTGGATATATCTACGCCGTAAGGCCTTACGGCCTTTATGGCCTGCTCTATATTGTCCGGCCCTAACCCGCCTGAAAGGATAATAGGCTTGTTAAAATCCTTCGCCTTAACAGCCAGATCCCAATCAAAGGTCTTGCCTGTCCCGCCGCACCTATCCTTTGAAAAGGCATCCAATAGATACGCGAAAACATCCTTATAAGGCGCCATGGAAGCCAAAGTCATTTTGCCTTTCATCCGAAATGCCTTTATAACCTTTACGCCATTCAATCCGGAGCAATATTCAGGGCTTTCATCGCCATGCAGCTGGACGGCATCAAGAGAATAATCTTTTGCTATCTTCTTTACATTACCGGCTGATTCGTTGACAAACACGCCAATCTTTAAGGCGTCTCCTTTAAGGGCCTCTATTATAGATTTGGCCGTGCCCGGGCTGATCTTTCGGGGGCTGTCCGCAAATACAAAGCCAAGGGCGTCGGCACCGGATGAGACCGCCTTCCGGGCATCTTCCAGATTAGTTATTCCGCAGATCTTTATTTTTACCATTCCTATCCCATCAGCTCCTTCATCTTTCCGGCGATGTCAGGGCTGCGCATAAAAGCCTCGCCTATGAGGACCGCGTTAATACCTATAGATTTAAGATACGATATGCTCTCTTTTGCGTGTATGCCGCTTTCGGAGACGATTGTTTTGCCTTTGGGTATTACTTTAAGGAGGCGCGGCGTTGTGTTTATATCGACCTTAAAAGTGTGCAGGTCCCTGTTGTTTATGCCTATTATCCCGCAGCCGGAGTCAACGGCCTTTTTGACGTCTTCTTCCGAATGCACCTCCGCCAGAAAATCCATATTAAACTCCCTGCCTATACCTATAAATCTCTTTAATTCCTCTACGGACAAGAGATCCACTATCAAAAGCGCGGCGTCAGCCTCCGCGGTAATCGACTCGTATATCTGGTATTCGTCTATTATGAAATCCTTGCGCAGGAGGGGCAAAGAGACCTTTTTCTTTATGTCTTCGAGGTGGGAAAGCTTTCCCCGGAAGAATTTTTCATCGGTCAGGACCGATATTGCCGAAGCGCCGTTTGCCTTGTAAGTCATCGCTATTTTAACGGGATCGAAATCTTCCCTGATCACTCCCGCAGAAGGAGAGGCCTTTTTGACTTCGGCTATAAGGTTTATCCTGTGGGGCCGTTCTATCGCGTGCTTAAAAAAATCGGGCCTTCGGCTACTTTTTAGCTTATTTGCCCCGGACAGAAGCTCTTTCCGGGAAATCCTGGTCTTAGAACTTTCTACTTCTCTTCTCTTTTCCTCTATGATTTTCGTTAGGATCATTGGTTGCTCATCTTCCGTAAAGTATTAAGCTTCTCAAGGGCCCTGCCGGAATCTATGCATTCGGCCGCAGACCCCACTCCTTCTTTAAAATCAGCGGCCCTGCCGGCCATCTTTAAAGCGGCTGCCGCGTTTATCACTGCCATATCGCGGGGCGTCCCCTTTTTTCCGCTTAAGATCTCCGATATGACCTTCGCGTTATGCTCCCGGCTCCCGCCTGACACATCCTGAAGAGGCCCTTCTTTCACGCCAAAATCCCCCGGGTTTATAAGACGCGTCTGTATCTTCCCGTCTCTAAGCTCAGTCAGCCTGGTTTGTCCCTTTATCGATATCTCGTCAAGCCCTTCTAAGCCATGAACGACATAAGCCCTTTCCGAACCCAATTTATTCAAGGCCTCCGCCATGACCTCTGTCAGCTCCGGCTTATAAACGCCCAGTATCTGCATTTTAGCGCCCGCTGGATTAGAAAGGGGGCCGAGGATGTTAAAGATAGTCCTCGTGGCCAGTTCCTTTCTTATCTGCATGACATTTTTCATCGCGGGATGGAAGTTTTTGGCAAAGATAAAGCCGATGCCTATTTTATCGATCAGTTTC
>JAUWWU010000105.1 GCA_030616695.1 Candidatus Omnitrophota bacterium
ATGACCTTCTTGCCGGCCTTGAGAAATTCCGGCGCAAACTTCATAGAGACCGTGTGCGGAAGGGCCAAAAATACGACATCGGAAGACCTTATTACCTCTGCCGCGTCGAGCTCTTTACAGACAAGGTCCAGCTTTCCCCTAAACCTCGGAAAAATATCGGATATCTTCATGGGTTTTTCGACAATGGCGCTTAGCGAGGCTATCTCGACATCCGCATGCCTTATCAATATATCCACTAGCTCTTCACCGGTATAACCGGTAGCACCTACGACACTGGCTTTAATCACCTTTTCCTCCCGTAGCCTTCATTGATATAATTAAATTCTATATACGATACAACTGATTATAAAATAAAAAACCTATTCTGTCAACCATATTTCGTCGAGGTTGAGCGAATAGGCTTTGATTTAGTCCGGATTTTATTGTTGCAATAGTCAATCTATCCGCATATCATCTCTTCGTATACTGGAACTTTTTTCGGGCGCGTTTTTGTCCGTATTTCTTGCGTTCTTTCATGCGCGAGTCCCTTGTAAGTAATCCCGCAACCTTCAGCGCCTTCCTCAAAGACGGGTCTATTTTCACAAGGGCCCTGGCGATACCCAGCCTTAGTGCGCCGACCTGCCCGCTTTTGCCTCCGCCTTTTACGGTAGCCCTGACGTCAAACTTGCGCAAGGCCTCTGCCACATCAAATATCTTGCGCACATTTATGCGCTGGGACTCCATCGGAAAATAGGCATCCAGAGACAGGTTGTTCACTTCAACGTTCCCCGAGCCTGAAACAAGGAAGACCCTTGCGACCGCCTCTTTTCTTCTGCCTGTTGCGTTAATGACTTCTTTCATGCCGCTATCTCTTTTGCGCTCTTTGGCAGGATCGGCTTCTCCGACGCTGTATACAATTTCAACTTTTTAAGCATCTTTTTGCCGAGCTTGCTTTTAGGTAACATATTTTTTACTGCTAACCGGACTACCTCTTTCGGCTTCCTTTTCTGAAATGTGTCAAAATCTGTCTCTTTAAGGCCGCTGGGATAGCCGGAATAGCTCTGGTATATTTTTTGAGACCTCTTTTTGCCAGTAAGATGCACCTTATCCGCATTTACGACGATGACATAGTCACCCGTATCGACATTAGGCGTATATATGGCTTTATGTTTTCCTGACAATACCGTCGCCACTTTCGTAGCAAGGCGGCCGAGTACTTTACCGTCGGCATCGGCTACGAAAAAGCTTCTTTTGACGTCCTTGTCCTTTGCAATATAAGTTTTCATAGAACGCAAATGCTAACATATATACGTCGGTTTGTCAAGGAAAATCGCAGCCTTAATACCTTACATCAACAAGGCATAATCCCTTCGCGGGGGCAGTCGGCCCGGCCTTTTTCCTGTCCCTGCTATTTAGAATAGCCCGCATGCTTCCGGTGGGAAACCTGCCCCTCCCTATCTCTATCAGCGTACCGGCAATATTGCGTGCCATATTGTATAAAAAACCGTCGGCCTCTATCTCTATCGCGACAAGCCCCTTTTTTTTGCTTATCTCCAATTTCTTAACCGTTCTCACCGAACTAACACGTTTGCTGCGTTTAGCACCGGAAGACCTGAATGCCCCGAAGTCATGCCTGCCCAAAAGGGCCTTCGCTTCCTTTTTCATAAGCGCGGTGCCGAGCGGCTGCCTGAGATGATACGCATAATTCCTGATGAAAGGCGACATGTGGTCCCGATTGCAGATAATATATCTGTATGTCTTGCTCCTTGCATGGTATCGTGCGTTAAAATCAGAGCTTACCTCTTCGGCGCTTTTCACGATAATATCGCCGGGGAGAAGCGAATTCAGTGCCTTTTTTATTCGAATGGGGCTCAGTTTCGTAGAGATTTTGAAATTGGCTGTATGGGATTTTGCGTGGACGCCGCTATCGGTTCTGCTGTAAGAGATAATCCTTACCTTTTTTGAAAACAGCTTAAAAAGGGCATTTTCCAAAATGCCCTGGAGGGTCTTTACCCTGCCGCCTCTTTTGCGCTGTTCCTTGCTCTGGACCTGCCAGCCGTTGTATGCGGTTCCGTCGTACTCGATGCCAAGCCGGAAATTTCTCATAGAAGTTCGGCAATTTGTACGGTGTTCAACGCCGCCCCTTTTCTGAGGTTGTCGCTTACCACCCAGAGATTCAGGCCGTTCTTTATGGATTCGTCCTCCCTGATTCTTCCTACGTAGACGGCATCTTTTCCCTCAGCTTCCAGCGGCATCGGATATAAGTTCTCCGAGGTCTTATCTAAGACAGTCACGCCGGGCGAAGATCGGAGGATGCGGTGTGCCTCATCGGCTGTGATCTTTTTCTCGGTCTCTATATTTATACTTTCCGAATGTGCATAAAATACAGGGACCCTGACTGCCGTAGCCGTAATTGCGATCGACGGGTCCTCCATTATCTTTCTGGTCTCATTGACCAGCTTCATCTCTTCTTTGGTATACGCGTTTTTCAGGAATACGTCGATGTGCGGAATAAGGTTAAAAGCGATCTGATGCGGGAACGCCCTGATGCCCTCTTTACTGACATTATGCCTGCCTATTTCAAACGCCGACTCGTCAGCTACGATCGAGGAGGCCTGATTAAACATTTCCAGGACATGTTGCCATCCGGCGCCGGAAACTGACTGGTAGGTCGACGCTACGATTCTTTTGATCTTTGCGGCTTTATGAAGAGGGTATAGCGCAACCACCATCTGTATGGTGGAGCAATTGGGGTTGGCTATTATTCCCTTATGCTTCTTTATAGAATGGGCATTTACCTCAGGGACGATTAACGGGACCTCCTCATCCATTCTAAAGGCACTCGTATTATCAACGCATACCGCGCCTTCTTTTACCGCATTGGGCAAAAATTCTTTGCTTCGCGCGGCTCCGGCACTTGACAGGACAAGGTCTATCCCTTTAAAGGAGCCATGAGTCAGTACTTCTACGGGGTATTGCCTGCCTTTAAATGCGAGTTTTTTGCCTTGCGAGCGCTCAGATGCCAGAAGCTTTAAGCTCTTTATGGGAAAATTCCTCTCGGCGAGGATCTCTAAAAATCTGGAGCCTACCGCACCCGTAGCCCCCACTACAGCAACATTCCATTGTCGTGGCATATTCACTCCTTGTCGCGGGACACTTTCATGCTTCTGCGAAACTATCGGGATGAAAATGTCCCGCCGTCTGGCTATATTTGTATTCTTTACGTTATTGGTTCATCTGCAATGGCTCTACAGATACTTAACTACTAAATCTCCGACCTGCTGCGTTGTATAGCCCATTTTGCCGGCAGACATGCTCTTCATCTTTGTCGTGGCCTTCATAACGGACTTCTCTATCGCTGCGGCGGCCTTGCCTTCGCCGAGTTCCTCAAGCATCATCATTACCGCGCATATCGCCGCAAGTGGGTTTATTACGTCCTTGCCCGTATATTTCGGGGCCGAACCGCCGATGGGCTCAAACATGGAGACGCCTTCCGGATTCAAATTACCGCCCGCGGCAACGCCCATACCTCCCTGTATCATCGCGCCCAGGTCGGTTATTATATCGCCGAACATATTATCGGTGACGATCACATCAAACCATTCCGGGTTTTTGACCATCCACATGCAGGTAGCGTCGACATGCGCATAATCCGTCTTAATATCCTTGTATTCCTTCGCAACCTCGTTAAATGTCCTCTCCCAGAGGTCAAAGGCATAGGTCAGGACATTTGTCTTGCCGCACAGCGTAACCTTTTTCTCCTTATTGCGCTTCCTGGCATATTCAAAGGCAAAGCGCACACAGCGCTCCACTCCGCGGCGCGTATTCCTTGAAACCTGGAGCGCCACTTCATCCTTTGTCCCTTTATTTTTAAATTCGCCTTCGCCTACATAAAGCCCCTCGCTGTTCTCCCTGATGACGACAAAATCTATCTCTTTCGGCCCTTTGTCCCTGACCGGCGTCCACACGCCCGGATACAGTTTTACCGGCCTCAGGTTTATATACTGCTCCAGGCCAAACCGTATTTTCAAAAGAAGCCCTTGCTCCAATATGCCCGGCTTGACATCGGGATGGCCGACCGCACCGAGAAATATAGCGTTGAACGTCTTAAACTCCTCCAGAGCGGAATCCGGCAGAACCTCGCCAGTCCGCTTATACCTCTCCCCGCCAAAATCATACATAACGGTCTCATATTTAAAGCCGGCCTTTTTGCTGACAGCGCTTAAAACCTTTAAACCTTCCCTTACCACCTCAGGACCTGTGCCGTC
>JAUWWU010000159.1 GCA_030616695.1 Candidatus Omnitrophota bacterium
CAGCAATGTCGCACATCAATTCTTAAACAAATCTGGGCGCGAGCCCCTCTGCCAAAGGCAGAGGGTCGAAGGTGCAAAAAGCATATTCCTTACTTTTTGGCACCGAAGACCAAATTTGTTAGTGGTGGGCGGTACAGGACTCGAACCTATGACCTCATGGATGTCGACCATGCGCGCTAACCAACTGCGCCAACCGCCCGTCATACGCAAACGCGTCCCGCCATACTATGTGTGGATTGCCATGAACCATATATATGGTAAAGCGAGTGGTTTATGGAGGCGGCGAGCGGATTTGAACCGCTGCATCGGAGTTTTGCAGACTCCTCCCTTAGGCCACTTGGGTACGCCGCCGAGAATAAAAAAGCACTTAAGATAAACACAACATAATCTTAAGTGCTTTTTCAGAATCAATTCGCTGCCATTATTTTAATCTTTTAATCGACCAAGTCAGTCCAAGTTTCCCAATCGTCGGTTAGGAGATCGTCACCAGCATCCGTTCCTATCCACTTAACGTGGGTGCCGACAAAAAGGACATTGGCGCCCTCAGCTCCATGGTTATCAGTGCCCGCCACCAGGGTCCCGCTAACTCCGTTATCAGAAGCAAGGGGAGTTGAAGAGGTGGTGGATTCCGTTTCGCCACTATTATAGGCATAACTACCGGCACCCGCATCCGCAGGAGTTGTGGTTACGTTAACATCGCTTGGACATCTAAATACGTCAAGCGCGTCTATATAATCCGGATAAAGAGGCTCCATGTCGTCTGCGCCTGCTGTGCCTATCGACGGAAAAACTTCATCCCAATCCGACGCATAAAGATGACAGGCCAATCCGATCTGTCGTAGATTGCTTGCGCAGGCTGTGCGGCGTGCCTTTTCACGCGCCTTCTGAACTGCGGGAGTCAGAAATGCAGCCAATATACCTATGATTGCTATTACTACAAGGAGCTCTATAAGAGTAAAGCCTTTTCTTTTCCTCCTCATAATTTACTTCCTCCTTTCCATATATGGTTATATGCTATAAAATAGCATTATGTTAACCAAAGCTTACCATAGGGTTTTCAGTTTGTCAAGTAAAATGTTAGCTATTTTCGCCTTGGAACTATTTCTTAATCTGAGCGCATTTCCATTAATATCAATTATAGCGATATCCTTGGCGCCCGGGCCGAAGGGGTCGAACCCTCTGCCGACCGGATTCGCTACTATCAGGTCAAGATTTTTGGAGATCAGCTTCTTTTTCGCATTCTTAACAGGGCTGTCTGTCTCAAGGGAATATCCGGCTAAAAGGCGCCTGCCCTTTATCCTTCCGAGCCCTGAAAGGATATCGGGGTTTCTCTTTAATCTTAAGGAAAGCGCCTTTTTCGAGAGTTTTTTTATCTTTTTCCTATAAAATTGCGCGGGACGGAAGTCAGATACGGCCGCTGCCATAATGGCGCAATCGGCGCTTTTAAAAAACTTAAAGGCGGCCTTCTTCATCTCAACGGCAGTCCTGACCGGAATGAATCGTATCCCCTCAGGAGGCTTAATAGATGTCGGCCCGCTTATAAGTATTACCTTATATCCCCTCTTTTTGGCTGCCTTTGCGATTTCATAACCCATTCTGCCCGTGGAATAGTTTGATAGGTAACGGACAGGGTCAAGTGGCTCTATTGTGGGGCCGGCGGTTATGAGTATGGTCTTTCTTGCGGATGGTTTTGGCATACTATTTAAGCGATTGCTTCACTGCCTTGATAATATCGTCCGTACCGGCGATATGGCCTATGCCTTTATGGCCGCAGGCGAGATGTCCTTTGACAGGGCCTACAAATCTATATCCGAATTTTTTCAGTTTTGCGATGTTTTCCTGCGTTGCCTTGTGCCTATACATGCCGTTATTCATGGCGGGGGCTATCAGCACCTTAGCTTTGCTGCTCAAGACAGCGGCGCTCACAATGCAGTTTGCAGACCCGCATGCCAACTTAGAGATCATATCGGCAGTCGCAGGCGCAATAAGGATAAGGTCTGCCCAGCCGGCTAAAGAAGTGTGGTAGATGTCCCACTTCTCCGGTAGTTTAAACATGTCTGTCACGACCTCATTGGAAGACAGGGCCTGCAGGGTGAGGGGCGTTATAAAATGCCGGGCGTCGGGAGACATCATAACCTTCACCCCATAGCCCGACTTGCGAAGAGAGTTGATTATATCACAGCTTTTATAAGCGGCGATACTTCCGGTAACGCCTAACAGGACCTTTTTCGCGGACATTACTTGCTTTCTTTCGTTTCCTTATAAGTTACCTTGCCTTTTCTTATCTCCTCAAGGGCGACAGTCGATAATTTTGCCCTGGGGCTTATATCTATGAGTTTCTGGCCGCCGCTGTTCAATTCTCCTGCGCGGCGCGAAGCAAGAATAACAAGCTTATACATACTATCTACCTTGTCCAATAAATCCTCCACCGGAATATAGGGTGTGTTTCTCGTCTCATCCATATTGCGTTATCTCACTCTACATCTTTCAGCCGTAACAATAGCCTCCAGTTGATAGATGGCGTCTTTCAGGTTATCGTTTACAAGCGAATATCCGTATTTGGGTAAACACGGTATCTCTCTTTGGGCAATCTTCATCCTCTTGGCGATCTCTACATTATCGTC
>JAUWWU010000090.1 GCA_030616695.1 Candidatus Omnitrophota bacterium
AAGAAAAGGCGGATAAAATAGAGACCTCGGGAATCGAAAAGATAAGGATCAGAAGCGTCCTTACATGCGAATGTCAACGCGGCGCCTGCGTCAAGTGCTACGGCAGGAACCTCGCCACAAGGAAGATGGTGGAATTGGGCGACTCGGTAGGAATCATAGCCGCCCAGTCTATCGGCGAACCGGGCACACAGCTGACTATGCGGACCTTCCATATCGGAGGAACGGCAAGCAGGATCATTGAACAGTCATACATACAGGCCAAAAACGACGGGTTCGCCAAATATCACAATCTAAAAGTCGTCTCGCTGGAAGGCGAAAATAAATCTATCATCCTTAACAGGGGCGGACAGGTCAGCGTCAACGACGCGGATGGAAGGGAACTCGAAAGATATCCCGTCCCCCAGGGCGCGCATATAAACACAGAGGACGAAAAACCGGTGAAGAAGGGCGGCATCTTCGTCAGGTGGGATCCGTACACTTCACCGATACTGACGGAAAAAGGCGGGATAATCAGGTACGAAGACATAAAAGATGATGTCACCGTCCGCGAGGAGATAGACGAGGCTACAAAGATCGCCAGTAAAGTGGTCATAGAGCATAAAGCGGATTATCACCCCCAGCTTATAATAATGGACGATAAAAAGGACGTCGTTGCTATATACTCCATACCGTCCGGCGCGCATATCATCGTGGCAAACGGCGAAAAGGTAAAGGCGGGGCAGCTCTTAGCTAAAACCCCGCGCGTTGTCACTAAGACAAAAGACATTACGGGAGGCCTTCCCCGCGTTGCGGAACTTTTCGAGGCCAGAAAGCCCAAGGATCCTGCCATCATCAGCGAGATAGACGGCGTTGTGGAATTCGGGGAATCCAAAAAAGGGATGCGGCGCATTATCGTCAAAAGCGACAGCGGCATGTCGAAAGAGTATCTCATTCCGCCCGGGAAGCACCTGAACGTGTATAAAAACGACCGCGTGATGGCCGGGCATCAGCTGATAGACGGGCCTGTCGTGCCCCAGGACATCTTAAAGGTCTCCGGAGACAAAAAACTGCAGGAATACCTGGTGAACGAAGTGCAGGAGGTCTATAGGCTTCAGGGCGTAAAAATAAACGACAAGCACATAGAAGTAATAGTTCGGCAGATGTTAAAGAAGGTCAAGATAGATGACCCGGGCGACACCGATTTTCTTGTGGGCCAGCAGGTGGATAAATTTTCTTTTCTGGAAGAAAACAAAAAGACCATTAAGAAGAAAAGGGAGCCGGCAAAGGCCTCGCCGACGCTGCTGGGCATAACAAAGGCAAGTCTGACTACGGAAAGCTTTATATCGGCCGCAAGTTTTCAGGAGACAACGAGGGTCCTTTCGGACGCGGCTGCAAGCGGAAAGCGCGATGAATTATTCGGCTTAAAGGAAAACGTTATTATGGGCCACCTGATACCCGCGGGCACAGGTTTTAGCGCGCATACCCGCATCGAAATGGTAAGGGGCGTTGAGGAACAACCTAAAAAAGAAGAGGCAAAAAAGGCCGAAAAGACAGGGGTAAAAAAGGATATGAAAAAGGATGTGAAAACGGAAAAGAAGAAGGCCTCCGCGAAAAAAACCAAAGGAAAAAAATAAAATTTAGCCGGGGAAATTTATATGCCGACAATCAATCAGCTTATTAGATTCGGACGCAGGAGTTTCAAAAAGAAAACAAAGTCGCCCGCCCTCCAGGGGTGCCCTCAGCGCAAAGGGGTATGCCTTCAGGTCAAAACGCAGACGCCTAAAAAACCGAATTCGGCCCTGCGAAAAGTGGCGAGGGTAAGGCTTACAAACGGGATGGAAGTAACCTCTTATATTCCCGGGGAAGGGCATAACCTTCAGGAGCACTCCATCGTAACATTACGCGGAGGAAGGGTAAAAGACCTTCCCGGCGTGCGGTATCATATAGTGAGGGGGACGCTGGACACGATGGGAGTGGCAAACAGAAAAAAATCAAGGTCAAAATACGGAGCGAAGCGGCCTAAGGCATAATAGCGGAGTTGAAATAAAATGAGAAGAAGAAGAGCGCCAAAGCGCGAAATTCTACCCGACCCAAAATATAACAGTAAGCTCGTTACGAAATTCATCAATGTGCTAATGCTCCAGGGCAAAAAATCCAAGGCGGAAGCCATAGTCTATAAAAGCCTTGATATTCTGGGCAAGAAGACAGATAAAAAACCCCTTGAGGTATTTGAAAAGGCGCTGAATAATGTGCGGCCGCTTCTTGAGGTCAAAGCGCGCAGAGTCGGTGGGGCAACATACCAGGTCCCTATCGAAGTAAACGAAAGCAGGGGTTATGCGTTGTCGTTCAGATGGATACGGGACTTCGCGCGCGCAAGGTCCGGAAAACCGATGCAGGAAAAATTGGCCGACGAAATAATGGACGCCTATAACGGTACGGGTACGGCTGTAAAGAAAAGGACGGATACTCACAAAATGGCAGAGGCAAACAAGGCCTTCAGTCATTACAGGTGGTAAGGCTAAAGATAAATGGTTTTAAACGCTACTGTAAGCTTTATAGAGCCTATTAAAACGCTGGTAAACATGACAAACTTTATATTAAAAGATACGAGAAATATAGGCGTTGTGGCACACATAGATGCCGGAAAGACGACCATAACGGAGCGGCTATTATATCACACCGGCAAGCTCTATAGACTGGGCAATGTCGATGAAGGCACGACGGCCATGGACTGGATGGAGATAGAGCAGGAGCGCGGGATAACGATCACAAGCGCTGCCACTACGTCCTTCTGGAAAGGCAAAAGGATCAATGTTATTGACACTCCGGGGCATGTGGATTTTACGGTAGAGGTTGAAAGGTCGCTTAAAGTGCTTGACGGAGCGGTCGTCGTTCTCTGCGCGGTAGGCGGAGTGCAGCCGCAATCCGAAACGGTGTGGAGGCAGGCCGAGAGATACGGAGTGCCGCGGATAGCATTTATAAACAAGATGGACAGGACCGGTTCGGATTTCTTCCGGGCCATAAAAGATATGCGCGAGAAACTGGACGCAAACGCGCACCCTATTCAAATCCCGATAGGCTCCGAGTCCGGATTTAAAGGGATGATCGACCTCATCACCATGAAAGCCTTTACTTTTGAAGGCGAAGAGGAAAATGTGACATGCAGGGTAGAAGCGATACCTGAAGATATGAAGGCAATGGCGGGCAAATGCAGGCACGACCTTATTGAAAAACTGGCCGAAGTCGACGAGCATGTCATGGATAAGTATGTCCATGACGACGGGATATACCCGCACGAGATGGTTGAAAATATAAGACGGGTTACGATAGCCAACAAATTTATACCGGTTTTGTGCGGATCTGCATTAAATAATATAGGTATACCGCAGTTACTTGACGCCATTTGCGATTTTCTGCCATCGCCTCTGGACATGCCGCCTATAAAAGGGGTAAATCCGGAAACCGGTAAGGAAGAGACCAGGGAGCCGAGCAACGACGAGAAGCTCAGTAGTTTCGCATTCAAGATAATGTCTGACCCATACGTGGGTAAATTGACCTTTTTAAGGGTATATTCAGGAGTCCTTGAAAGCGGCACGTATATATATAACGCCAACAAAGAAAAGCAGGAGCGCGTGGGTAAACTTGTCAAGATGCACGCGAACAAACAGGAGATATGCAGCAAGGTCGAAGCCGGTGACATCGCCGCATGTATCGGGCTAAAACATACCATGACCGGCGACACCCTATGCGAGAAAGAGCATCCTATACTGCTTGAAAGCATACATTTCCCCGAACCGGTTATTTCAATGGCTATAGAGCCAAGGACCAAAGCGGACCAGGACAAGCTGTCAAAGGGGCTGCACAAGCTTGTGGAAGAAGACCCTTCATTCAAGGTGTCGTACAACAACGAGACAGGCGAAACTATTATATCCGGCATGGGCGAATTGCACCTGGAGGTCATGGTGGACAGGCTTCTAAGAGAATTCAAGGTAGGCGCGAACGTTGGGAAACCGCAGGTGGCCTACAAAGAAACTATAACCAAAAGCGTAAGATGCGAAGGCAAGTTTATCCAGCAGACCGGCGGAAGGGGCCAATACGGCCACGTCGTTATCGAGATGTCGCCCGCGCAGCAGGGAGAGGGAATAAAGTTTGAAAACAAAATAATCGGCGGCGCCATACCTAGAGAATATATACCTTCCGTTAAAGAAGGCGTAGAGACCGCGGCTAAAAGCGGGGCGCTTCTAAGTTATCCCGTAACAGACGTAGAAGTAAAACTCGTGGACGGTTCTTTTCACGAAGTGGACTCCTCGGAGCTTGCTTTTAAAATGGCGGGTTCTATTGCCTTTAACGAAGGCCTCAAAAAAGGAGTTTCAATACTATTGGAGCCCATAATGTCTTTTGAGGTCGTGACCCCGGAAGAGTATCTCGGCGACGTAATAGGCGACCTCAACTCAAGAAGGGCAAAAATAGAGTCCGTCGACCAGAGGGGAAGCGCCAAAGTTATAAAAGGCCTGGTGCCTTTGGGCGAAGTCTGCGGTTACGCGACTTCGATAAGAAGCCTGAGTCAGGGCCGTGCCTCATATACAATGGAGCCTTCTTGTTATCAAGAAGTGCCTAAAAATATAACAGAAAAAATCATGGAAGGAACCAAGAAGTAACCGGAGGAGGGAAAAATGGCAAAGGAAAAATTCCAACGCACGAAGCCGCACATAAACGTAGGAACAATCGGCCACATAGACCACGGAAAGACGCTTCTGACAAGCGCGATAACGCACGTACTCTCAAAAGAGGGGAAG
>JAUWWU010000116.1 GCA_030616695.1 Candidatus Omnitrophota bacterium
CTGCCAGACTATAGACCTCAAAAAATGAATTATCTAAGTCCAATACGCCCCAACCGCGTCTAAATTGCAGTCCATGTATAATGTTGGGGAGCAATGAATTCCATGAGAGTCCGGCCATGTATTTAAAGAATAATAGGCCGGCTGCGGGGATTATTAAAAACGCAGAAAAGAATTTCCATTCTTTTTTGATGTAGCCCGGGTTAAGCGCGGAGTATATGAGAAGGAAGGGAATGGCAAATAATACGGATATCGAGTGCACGGGCAACAGGATAAGCATTATTGCCAGGCTCGACAGGATGAATTTTTTATTCTGTTTTTCGACCCCTTCCGTAAAGAGATAGACGTATAAAAAAATAAATGGGATCGAGAACGTAAGAGGCGTAAAAAACCACAGGCCCGTTATGTTGACGTTTGATTTTATTGAAGCAAAAAAGACCATAGCAAATAATGCCGTGGAAAACCGGCCGCCCGTTTTCTTGTAAGCGACATAGAACAATACAAGGGCCGAAAAAACAGCCCAGAGCGCCGGAAGAAACCGGTAGATCGAAAGGAGATTCACGGCTTTAGATAGTAACAAAAGCATGATGTGGAAGCCAAAGCGAAAACCTATGATGCCGCCGGCATATTCCCCCCCCTGGAGCTTTATCGTTTCCGTGATGTGGTGCCATTCATCTATGTGCCTGGGGTAAGGATAGCGGAAATGCGGGCTATAGACCAGTAAAAATGTAAATATTGAGACCAGTGCAATCAGGAAAAATCTGCCTTTTTTCATATTGACCAGCCTTTCTTCCAATTCCTAACGCCCACACACGACATTATCAAGGTCATAATACATGATAGCCCATAAGTCAAGAAAAGTAAATAGAAATATTTCTCAAAAATGATTGAAATCTCGACCTTATTGTGCTACACTTAACGTAATACTGATAAATATAAGCGGGTTATAATGGTATATGAAAAAGAGGTATTATTGGGCCAGCTCCTTATCGATAAAGGGCTTATTACGATTGCCCAGCTGGACAAAGCCCTTAACGAGCGGAAAAAGACCGGCGGGTTTCTCGGCAGCACCTTGATCAAGATGGGATATATCGCGCAGGATAAACTCTTTCCGGTCCTTGCCGAGCAGCTGGGCGTAGAGTACGTGAAGCTTAAGAACAGGCCGATAAGCCCCAGCCTCATAGAAAAGGTCCCGGCAAAATTCGCAAGCCACTATAAATTGATCCCCCTTGATATAAATGACGGAATTCTCACAATAGCCGTTACGAATCCCCTTGATATCCACACCATAGACGACATAAAACTTCTCCTTGGCTATGACGCGAGGCCTGTCTTGGCCAGTGAGGAGGATATAGTCGAAGCGATAAGAAAATATTACGGCGTAGGTGCCGATACCCTTGAGAAGATGATGGTGGGCGCGGAAGGCAAGGAGGGCATTGAGGTAGAGATGCCCAGGACCGAGGATATAGAGGACATGGCCCAGGATGCCTCCATTATTAAATTCGTGAACCAGGTCTTTCTTCAGGCATATAAGGATCGCGCTACCGACATACACCTGGAGCCGTATGAAGACGAGATGAAGGTCAGGTATAGGATAGACGGAGTTTTATATGACACGGCCATACCCCCCAGCATAAAGCATTTTCAGCCCGCTATAATCTCCAGGGTTAAAATAATGGCCAATTTAAATATTGCCGAAAGGCGCTTGCCCCAGGACGGCAGAATAAGAATCAAGGTAGGCGGCGAAGAATTAGACCTCAGGGTTTCGATTTTGCCGACGCCTTACGGCGAAAGCGTGGATATAAGGCTTTTGAGCACCGACATAAGATTCGGGCTGGAGAATCTGGGGCTCTTAAAGAGAGACCAGGTCCTTATGGAGGATATGATAAAGAAGCCGCACGGGATAATATTCGTGACAGGCCCGACGGGCAGCGGCAAGACTACGACGCTTTATGCGTGCCTGACCCGGATCAACGCGAAAGAGAAAAAAATCATCACCATAGAAGACCCTATAGAATATCAGGTGAAGGGCATTACGCAGATCCAGGTCCAGCCGCGGATCGGCCTTACATTTGCCCAGGGTTTAAGGAGCATGTTGAGGCACGACCCTGATATTATGATGGTCGGAGAGGTCAGAGATTTTGAGACTGCCGAGATAACGATAAGGGTCGCGCTGACAGGCCACCTTGTATTTTCTACACTTCATACCAATGACGCTGCGGGAGGCATAACGCGGCTGTTGGATATGGGGATCGACCCCTACCTGGTAGCATCAAGCGTGGAATGCTTTGTGGCGCAGCGCCTGGTCAGGTTGATATGCCCCGGATGCAAGACAAAGATAAAGCCGTCGAAAAAAATCCTGGACGAATTGGGAATCGAGCGGGTCAAGGCTATATTCAAGATAAATTTTTATGAAGGAAAAGGGTGCGACGAGTGTAAGCATACCGGCTATAAAGGAAGGACTGCGATATACGAGATACTGGTCGCGGATAGCGAGATAAGAAACCTTATTATGGCCAAGCAGTCGGCCGACAGGATCAAAGAAAAGGCCGTTAAGCGCGGCATGCGCACTTTAAGGCAGGACGGATGGGAAAAGATAAAAATGGGGATCACGACACTGGCCGAGGTATTAAGGGTGACAGAGACAGAGATGCCCGAATGAGCGCATATTAAGAGCAGAGGATGCCAAGATTTTTCTATAGAGCCAAAAAAGGGCCGAAGGAAGAGATAAGCGGTTTTATCGAGGCCGAGAATAAAGACGCCGCACTGCATAAGTTGACAGCCGCGGGGCATTTTCCTATTTTTATAGAGCAGGAAGACATTGAGAAAGCGGCTTTAAAGAAAAACCCGCTTTCATTTTTCAGAAGAGTTTCTATCCGCGACATCAGTATCTTTACAAGGCAGCTCTCAGACCTCCTTGAGGCAGGCCTGCCTTTAGTTAGGGCCCTTTCGGTTCTCCGCAAGCAGACAGAAAACAGGTTTCTCCAAAACGTGATCGGGGAATTAAGGGATAGCGTTCAGGACGGCAATCCGCTCTCCGACTCCCTCCGAAAGCATCCAGGGATCTTCTCCGACCTTTACGTAAGCATGGTAAGGTCCGGCGAGACGGGCGGCAACCTTGAAGGCGTCTTGGTGCGCCTTGCGGAATTCCAGGAATCGCAGGAGGAGCTTAATACCACGGTCCGCCACGCGCTGGCATATCCCGGATTAATGGCTATCGTGGGGGCTGTAACGATAATCGTATTGATGGTCTTTGTTATACCTAAAATAGTCGTGATGTTCCAGGACCTTAATCAGACCCTTCCTTTGCCCACGGTTATATTGCTTAACATAAGTCATTTCATGAGGGATTTCTGGTGGATATTATTAGGTGTATGCCTTCTTGTATATTTCGCTTTTCGCAGAATTGCGAAAACGCATGAGGGTAAATTATTTATAGACAGGTCAAGATTGACGATTCCCGTAATAGGCCAGCTTATTTTAAGGGCCGAGATCGCGCGTTTCGCGAGGACGCTGTCAACGCTTCTTAATAACGGTGTCCCGATACTCGAAGCCCTGAATGTCGTTATTAACATCATGGAGAACGAGTCCCTGAAAGAAGACGCCAGATTGGCGCGGCAGGAAGTGAGAGAGGGCGCGAATCTGGCAAAGGGGTTGAGCAAAGGGGCCTACTTCCCGGTTTTTGTGAACAATATGATAGCTGTCGGCGAAGAAAGCGGCGCGCTGGAAAAGGCCCTGTTAAAAGTAGCGATTTCATACGAGAGGGAAGTAGATAGGACGGTGAAGGTATTGACGTCCCTTTTAGAACCACTTATGATTTTGACGATCGGCCTTGTGATAGGCTTTATCGTCATCGCAATGCTTTTACCGATATTCGAGATCAGTTTTATAGCAAGCTAAAAGGCAATGTTGATATTCGTACGAGCGAGATCCTTCACTACGTTCAGGATCGTCCTAGTCCTGGTCGAAG
>JAUWWU010000083.1 GCA_030616695.1 Candidatus Omnitrophota bacterium
ATCGGCTCAAAACGAGGAAGAAGAAAACCGATTACTTATCGAGTGTGATAAACTCACCAGGGAATATGCCCGTTACGGTAACGGCAGATTAAGGATTTAAAACCGATGCGGAAGCGAGCTGTGAAAAAGAAAAGAAAGATAAAAAGAAAAATGGCCAAAAGCAGGAAGAGAGGCCTTTCGAAGAAAAGACGTCTGCGCAGGTCCCGTCCTAAGCGCCGCCCCAAGGTAAAAAATGCTTCGATAAAGTTTCCGCGCCCATCGAAGAGAGAAGCCGGGAGGCAGGAGGCCGCAAAAGGGCATACCGGCGATGCGCAAAGAAGAGTGCAGAAACTTATAGATTTAGGCAAAGAGAAGGGGCACCTTACATACGACGAAATAAATGACATGCTTCCCGAGAACGTGGTTAATTCGGAGGAGATCGACGACATCTTCGTAATATTGGGCAATGAGAATATAAAGGTCGTGGACAGCGAAGAGGATTTGGAAAAAGAGCAGGAATCCGGCGCGGGGAAAAAGGCTGAAACGGAGCAGCTCCTCAGGATGCCGCAGATGGAGGATCCGGTGAGGATGTATTTGCGGCAGATGGGCCAGATATCCCTTTTAACGCGAGATGAAGAGATAAAGCTTGCAAAAGAGATAGAGGTAGCCGAAGAGGATTTCAGGAGAAGCGTCCTCGATGCAAATGCGGCAAAAAAAGAGGCCCTTAGGCTGATCGCCGACGTAAAAGCCGATGAGCTTAACGTCGAAGATGTAATGAATATTGACATGAAGATAAGGAGGGGCAATCTATTGCATCGTCTCTCTAAAGTCGAGAGGAGGTTAAAAAATTCAAAAAAAAGCAATTCCATCCTTTCGGCAATACTAGAGCTTAAGCTTGTCGGCTCTGTGGTAGAAGAGATTTCGAAAAGACTCATAGAATCTTTTTATGAGCTGGAAAAGACGATAAAAGCGATAAAGAGGATCAAGGACAAACGAAAGAGAAAAAAAATAAAGGCCCTCAAGCGAAGACAGAGAGCCCTGGAGAAAGAAATAGGCCTTAAGTATGAACCGCTTAAAGAAAAAATAAAAGATGTCACTCTAAAAGAGACCAAATTCAACAAGGCGAAAAAGGCGCTGGTAGCTGCAAATCTTCGCCTGGTGGTGAGTATAGCGAAAAAATATACCAATCGTGGCCTTTCTTTTCTTGATCTAATACAAGAGGGCAATATAGGCCTTATGAAAGCAGTGGATAAATTTGAGTATAAGAGAGGTTATAAGTTTAGCACATATGCCACGTGGTGGATAAGGCAGGCGATAACGCGTTCGATAGCGGACCAGTCAAGGACTATACGAATCCCCGTGCATATGACCGAGACGATCAATAAACTGATAAGGGTCTCGCGCCTTCTTGTCCAGGAAAACGG
Source organism: Candidatus Omnitrophota bacterium (assembly GCA_030616695.1). Classification (GTDB taxonomy): domain Bacteria; phylum Omnitrophota; class Gorgyraeia; order JAHIPI01; family JAHIPI01; genus JAUWWU01. The sequence goes on from JAUWWU010000083.1 coordinate 1,404, forward strand.
CAAGGAGCCGATTCCTGAAGAAATCGCCCACGAGATGAGGATGCCGCTGGAAAAAGTAAGAGGCATATTGAAGATCGCGCAGGAGCCGATTTCGCTTCAAACTCCCATAGGGGACGAAGGCGATACAAAATTCGGCGATTTCATAGAAGATAAAGGCGCGGTTTCACCGGCCAGCGCTACGGCCTATACTATGCTTAAAGAGCAGATGGGGGACGTCCTCGGGACGCTTACGGACAGGGAAAAAAAGGTATTGCGGCTTAGGTTTGGTATCGGCGACGGCTACCCCAGGACGCTTGAAGAGGTGGGAAGTATATTTAATGTGACCCGGGAGAGGGTGCGGCAGATAGAGGCAAAGGCGTTAAGAAAGTTGAGGCACCCCACCCGAAGCCGCAAGCTGAAAAACTTTTTATCATTTGGCATGGGAGGGTAATTCTCCCGCAAGTTCGGCCTTGCAAATACCCGGGAAATGGGATATAATTTATTCCCCTATTTGACATTATTCATGATACATATAAGGGCTCGTAGCTCAATTGGTTAGAGCATCTGACTCATAATCAGAGGGTTCCTGGTTCAAGTCCAGGCGGGCCCACCACTAAAACGTTCGGGCTTCGGGGCTAAAAAGTAAGGAGTGAGCTTTTTACCCCTTCGCCCTGCGGCAATATGAAAAGCTAGGCAGGACTCGCGTCCGAGCGTTTTTAAGGAGACACCTTTTTGGCGAAGCCAAAATGGGACATTTTCTACCAGACAATACACCCAAGACAGAAAGTGTCCCACCTAAAAGGTTTCTCCTTAATATTCCTCTTCCAAAATAAATGGGAGGGGGTTAGCATGTTGGCGGGTGGTTAGCTCAGCTGGTTAGAGCGTGTGCCTCACATGCACAAGGTCACTGGTTCGAGTCCAGTACCGCCCACCACTTTCAGGAAGGAGAGAATGTCTGTCGCAGAGCTTTTAGTCAATTTAAAAGAGTTACAGGTCCTTGATGAAAGGATATTTGATCTCAAAAAAAAGCTTGCCGAAATCCCCGCAAGGCTTAAATCCCTGGATAGTGATATCGAAGCGCTTGATTTAAAGGTAAAGCAAAAAGAAGAGGGGCTTAAAAGGCTACAGCTGGACCGCAAAAATAAAGAGATAGACCTGGGGGGAAAGGAAAATACCATAAAAAAGTATCAAACGCAACTTTATCAGATAAAGACAAATGCTGAATATACCGTTTTGGAAAAAGAAATAGGGGGCCTTAAAGCCGATAAGTCCGTCCTGGAAGAAGAGATACTTGCGCTCTTCGATGAAATCGAAAAAGCCGAAAAAAGAGCCGCTGAAGAAAAAAAGGGTCTCGAGGAAGAGGAAAAGAAGGTCGAAGAAGAGAAAAAGGAGATAGATTCCGAGAGGCAGGAGGCGGAAAAAAGACTTACCGAATTAGAAGAAAAGAGAAAAACTATAACGCCCCTTATAGATAAAGCTACCCTGTCAAGATATGAGCGGATATTGCATAATAAAGACGGTATGGCCCTTGTGCCCGTAAAGGGCGAGAACTGCGGCGGCTGCTTTGTCAATCTCCCTCCGCAGATAATAAACGAGATACGCATGAAGGAGAGGATAATATATTGCGAGCGATGCGCGCGCATGCTGTTCTCGGAAGATTAGGAAGGGTATCGTGAGTCAGGAACAGGTTTCTATATATATTGACGGCGCCGCAAGGGGCAATCCCGGCCCCGCAGGGGCGGGTATAGTCCTTAAGGAGAACGGCAAGACAGTGGGGGAGGCGTATAAATATTTAGGCGATACGACAAACAATGTCGCTGAATATAGCGCGCTTATCTCCGGGCTGCAGGAGGCGATCGCGCTCGGATATAAAAACGCCAGGTTGCACCTTGATAGTGAACTTGTGGCCCAGCAATTAAAAGGGGATTACAGGGTTAAGAACAATAACATAAAGCCCCTTTTTGAAAAAGCAGTCGCCCTTATAAATAATTTCGACCGTTTACAGATTGTAAAGATCGATAGATCGGATAATAAAGAAGCTGATAAGCTTGCCAATAAGGCAATAAACCTTTCGGGTTTAAACAGGCAAATCGGGTAATCGCGCGCATGTTACCCCGAACCAGTCGTGGAGTTATGCTTCACTCCGGTGCGGGGACTTCGTGAGGAAAGTCCGAGCTCCGCAGAGCAGCGTAGCGGGTAACACCCGCCCTCCGAAAAGGAGAGGATAAGAGCAACAGAGACGAGTCGTCTTCGCTAGATTGGTTGGGTTATTCAAGTTTGGCGCAGGCGGGTGAAACGGGCAATCTCTACGCGGAGCAAGGCCAAATAGGTCCTGAATCAGAAGTTGCTCGCTTCTACCGGTATATGGGTGTCAGGACGGGTAGGGCCGCTTAAGATCGCGCCAGCAATGGCGCGGCAAGATAAATGATTACCGGCGGGCATTACTAATGCCCGCGCACAGAACTCGGCTTATAGATTCGCTTGTTTAAACCCGTTATCTTTAGGAGGGTTATGTTTCAAGTCGGCGTTGACTGTGAAGAGATATCGCGATTTCGGAGATTACCTTATAATAAAAATAAGAGGTTTTACCGGAAGATATTTACCGAGCCGGAAATCAACTACTGCGTGTCGTATAAGGACCCGTATCCAAGATTTGCTGTCCGTTTTGCGGCGAAAGAGGCTGCCATTAAGGCCTTAAACAGCATAACCAAGGCTTATTACGCCGATATTGAGGTCCAGAAGGATAAGACGGCACAGCCCAGGCTTAACGTCAGTAAAAAAAGGCTCAAAGATGTAAGCCGCTTTGCGATTTCCTTGAGCCTTGCGCATTCGAGATCCCATGCCATAGCGTTAGTTGTAGTCGCCGATAAGAAAAATAGCGCAGGAGAAGTCAACAGGGCGCTGACAAAAAGCGCCTCATACATAAATCGAAAGATCGCCCGATAATATGGAAAATCACAATCGCGCAAAAACCTCTCCCGGGAAGATCAAGGATGTCGACCTTGCCTATATAGATGATCTCACCGGCCTTTATAATAGGCGCTACCTTAACCTCACATTGTCCGAAGAGATCCAAAATGCACAAAAAGAGAAGGGGAAACTCTCGCTTTTTATGATTGACTATGATGGTTTTAAGGTTATCAATGATACATACGGGCATCTTATAGGCGACAATGTCCTGATCGAGATAGCAACTATTTTAAAGAAGGTGATAGGAGGGGCCGGCACGCTCATTAGATACGCCTGCGACGAGTTCACGGTATTGCTTCACGGAAAGGAGTTAAAAAAGGGCCTTAAGATAGCGGATAATCTCGTGCGCCTGATATCGGAACACACAACAAAATTAAAGGACGGCAAGAAGCTTCCGAACCTTACCTTGAGCGTCGGAGTAGCGGTCTATCCGGATGATGCGTCCGGAGCAGAAGAGCTTGTGGATAAGGCCGACCAGGCCCTGTATTCGTCAAAGAGGAAAGGAAAAAACAGGGTCTCTACCGTAAAAGACCTCGTTACCGAAGTCCACGATAGGAATTTACTTATTAATGCGCTGCCCTGCAAGGAATTTATTGAAAGCACCGAAGAGCTGGGATTTCTTAAAAAAGCTGATAGCGGCGACTTACAACGGGCAAACAAGTTTATATTAATCGAAGGCGAGCCGGGAGTCGGCCAAACGCG